>NZ_BAABCW010000012.1:0-166438 GCF_039539305.1 Aquimarina addita
CAGAGGCAGCTACCGCATCTTATGTAGCCCCACGAAATGACATTGAAAAACAACTGGCTGAGATCTGGCAAGAATTACTGGGAGTAGAAAAGGTTGGAATACACGATAATTTCTTTGAACTTGGAGGACATTCTATATTGGCTATAAAATTAACTAGCCGGATGAATAAACTATTTAATAAGAAAAAGTTTAGTATATCCAAATTATTTCAATATCATAATATTTTTACAATATATGAGAACTTTTATTCAAAAAATGAAAATGAAAATGAAATACTTTTAACATATAATAGCAAAGGTAATAAAAGTCCTATATTCTGTCCTCCAACTGGAGCGGGTACTTCTTTAATATATTATGATTTAGCAAAATTGTTAGGAGAGGAACAACCATTCTACGCTTTTCAATGTCCTGGATTAGATGGAAAATCTAAAATTTTAAAAACAGTTGAAGAGATGGCAACCCTTTATATAAAAGAAATGCAAAAAATTGATTCTCTTGGACCATATTCTCTAGGTGGTCATTCATTTGGAGGAGAAGTAGCTTTTGAAATGGCTCTACAATTAAAAAGAAAAGGTTTTGAAGTCATCGAATTATTTATATTTGATTCCTTAGCTCCAGCGATAAAAAATAGAATCTCTTCTCTACAAAATGTAAGCTATGAAAAAGAGCTTCTTTCTTTAGTAGAGATGATTAACCAAGAACTTGAAACTTCAATTATTCTTGATAGTAAAGAACTAAAAAACAAATCTAAAAAAGAAAAACTTAGTTTTTTATGTTATCTAGTAAGTCAAGCAAATGTAGAAGCAACAAAAGAACAAATAGAAGGACAAATAAAAGTGTTTATGAATAATGCTACTTTAAAATATTGCCCAAATCCAAAAGAAAAAATAGATACAAAAATTACTTTATTTAAGGCTCAAATTTTACCATCTAACTTATCAATAGCTAAAAAGAAGCGAAATGAAATTATAAAATTATTTGAAATGAATGATAATGGGTGGCAGGAATATACAAATAGTAAAGTAAATACATGTAAGGTTTCTGGAAATCACGGAACTCTTTTGAATGAACCACACGTAAGCGAAATAGCTCGGTATTTAAATGGCCGAAATAAATATTCAAAATAGAAAATTCTAATCAACTAATAATAGCTTAGATAACAATGAAAAAGTACTTTATATATTTATTATTACTAACATTTTCTATGCTAGGAACAGATCTTACTGATTTTTCATTAGCAATATGGGTTTTAGACCAACCAAACTCAAATATTTCATCATATTCTCTTATTTGGTTTTTTGAAGCAATTCCCAAAGTTATTTTAGCTCTCGTTATTGGTAGTTTAGTAGATCGGTGGAACAAAAAGAAAATGATTATATATGGACAATTATTGGCTGGTATAGGAAGTATAATCTTGATGGTTTTAAAACTACAAGATATACTACTCCCGTGGCATATCATGGCAGTAGCAGGTATTGGTTCCGTGGCAAATATGTTTGTATATAGTGCGTTTTTTGTGTCCACAAGAGCATTGGTTTCTAAAGATAACTTAATGAAAGCAATGGGGTTGTCAACTTTAATGTATTCTATTGTTGAAATTGGAGTTCCTGTTGCTGCACCAGTTTTTTATAAAGCAATTGGTATCCATTCAATACTGTTTTTTGACATTATTACTTTTATTGTATCTATTATTTTCTTTTCTTTTTTGAATTTCACCGTGCATATTAAATCCAATGATAAATTTAGTATAGTTAAAGATTTAAAACTTACAATAGCTTTTATTCGCGAAAAAAAAGGACTCATTTCTTTGATTATATTTTCATTCTTAGGTAGTTTTGCTTTAGGCCTTGTTGAAATTTTATTTACACCATTAATCTTAGATTTTTCGGATGAATATATTTTAGGTCTTATTTTATCATTTATTGGTCTTGGTTCTTTTATTGGTAGCATAATTATGAGTAATAGTAAAGGATTTAAAAAGCCTATCAAATCGATAGTGTCATTAAATATTATAATAGGACTCATTCTTATTATTTTAATGTTTAAATTTAATTTATATATTCTTGCAATTGGAGGATTTGTAGTAGTACTATGTTTTACTATTGAGGGAATTTCAAACTCTGCGTTTTATCAAACAATAATTCCAGAAGATATGCTTGGCAGAATTTATGGGATTATGGGATTACTTATTGGAATTGCGGGTCCAATGTCATTCTTATTATCAGGAATAATGGTAGATTCGTTGAGTACTTTTTTTAATAGTTCTATGACATTTAAAAGTAACTTACCTGGAACAAACACAACAATATCTATACTAGTTATTTTTCTATTTTCGGGAATATTTCTTGCTTCAATAGCACTAATTTTTAGACGAAGTACCGCAGTGCAGAAATTGGATAAACTATATAAAATCAATTTAGATACTAATTAAGGCAGAAAGTAAACAGTTGTTTTAAAAATTTAATGGATAATAAATTATACAAAATAAAAATAATAGCATTACCATTCGCTGGAGGTAATAAGCAGAGTTATCGAGATATCGAAAAACTGAAGCCTAGAAATCTGGAGTGGATCACTTTGGAGCTTCCTGGGAGAGGTGCTAGATTTAAAGAAAAGCTTCTTGACGATTTAATTCTAATGGTTAACGATCTCTTCTCACAAATAATAATGCATATACCAAAAGGAGACTACATTATATATGGACACAGCATGGGAACTCTTTTAGGCTATGAACTAGTTAAGAAATTGATAATAAACAATCTACCTTTGCCTAATTGTCTGTTTTTTACCGGACGAGGTTCTCCGGAAACGAATTCATCAGAAAAAACGTCAACGCTTCCAAATCCTTTGTTTTGGAAAAAAATCCGTGAAATAGGAGGTCTTACTGATGAAATTTTAGAGTGTCAAGAACTTTTGGACTTATATTACCCCATATTAAAAAACGACTTTAAAGCGATTGAAAATTATAAATATAAAAAAATGAACTTTCAATTTCCTATTCCTATTCACGTATGCCTTGGAAAGGATGAAGTTGGAACAGGAAATAAAAAAACTTCTATATCCGAAGTAGAAAATTGGGGTAAAGAAACTGTGTTTCCTGTGGAGCCTGAATTTTTAAATGGAGACCATTTTTTCATCTTCAAACACCCTCAATTGATTATGCAAAAACTTTGTAAAGCTCATGAGAGTTCAAAAAATTTAAATCTAAGATCTAAAAAAATCAAGATATAGTTACTAAAATAATTTTTAAGCTACAAAAGATGGATAATGATAATTTATACTTAAAACCTAATGTTGTTATAGAACCACTATTTGACAATTGGTATGCTTGGAGTCACTTAATTTCTCCTGCAACAAGCGCCATGAATATTTCTGGAAGACATCTGAAAATAATGAGTTCTTATATTCAAGCTCCATCTACCCATGCTGCAGCGGTAAAAAGTCCGAAAATGCTAGGAGGACCATTTATTGATTATAAGGGAAAAAGAGTTGAAGATATCGAGAATTTAAAAAATGAAACTTTAATTAAACAAAAGAATTTAATTGCATTTAGTGGTGCTATTAAAGAACTAGATTTACTTTTAAAGAGTAAGGCAAATGGATATTCATTAGAACCTTTGTATTCTGAAATTCCAGAAATATTAAAAGGTTACGTAGAATTACATTATGATTTGAATTGTCAACCTTCCTATAGGTTTTTTGAACCTCTTTTATATAAAAGTGAATTTTATAATCCAAGTTCACAAACTATTTTGCTTTGGCTTACAAAAAATGATGAGAGACCCTTTGTTTTGAGCACACCTCGTATAGAAGAGAATGATAAACTACATTTAAATGTTAGTTTCAATGACGAAAATCTTGATTATCTAAGCAAAATGAAAAGAATTCCAAATTCTTTATTAGAAATAAAAAATAAATTAAATATCTCAAAAGAACAAGAAAAAGTTTTTAATTCTTTTTTCACAAACCAAAAACCGAAGAAATATATTAAGTATGAAGGTAAAGACATAAGAATGAGGTATTTTGGACATGCCAGTATTTTAATAGAATCTAAAAACATCAATATAATGTTGGACCCCGTAATTAGTTATTATGGTTATCCGCATGAAGTTGAGCGCTTTTCTGACATGGATTTACCAGAAACAATCGATTATGTTTTAATCACTCATAACCATCAGGATCATGTTCTTTTAGAAACATTAATCCCTTTAAGACATAAAATAAAAAATATAATAGTACCCAGATCAAATAAGTCTTTACAAGACCCTAGCCTTAAACTAATGTTTAATAGTATTGGGTTTAATAATATCATTGAGATCGATGAAATGGAAACGATTGACTTTTTTGATTGTAAAATAACGGGAGTTCCTTTTATTGGAGAACATTCGGATTTAAACATACACTCCAAGATATGTTACAATGTTAGTTTTAAAAACTTTAAAATGCTATTTGTAGCCGATTCTTGTAATTTGGAATCTAAACTTTATAAATTAGTGCAAAAAGAATTAGGTGATGTGGATGTTCTGTTTTTAGGAATGGAATGTGATGGAGCTCCACTTTCTTGGCTATATGGTCCTTTACTTTCTGAAAACCTAGAAAGAGATATGGACTTATCACGTAGGTTGGCTGGCTCTAATTTTGAAAGAGGAAAAGGGTTGGTTGAAACTTTTAATCCTAAGGAGGTATATATTTATGCAATGGGACAAGAACCTTGGCTAGAATTTATTAGTAGTATAAAATATACCGATGAATCCAACCCAATTATTCAATCTAATAAACTAATCGAGTATTGTAGATATAAAAACATAACCTCAGAGAGATTATTTGGTGAGAAAGAGATTCTGTATAAAAAATAATATTCTAATTCTAAACCTTACAAGATTTATCAAACAGTAATTCATTTTTAAAGTTTTGTCAATCCGTATAAAACATGATTTTAACAATCATTAAGTATTGAATATTCAACAACATTCCAAAAATCACTTAAATCACAGTGGGTATTTTTTGGCAATACGATCGAAATAATGTAATCATCTATTTTTTTTGAATAAGCTTTGTATTGGTAGAAATACCGAAAAGTGCTCAAATACATATCCCCTGCATTACAGATAGATTCTATTTCAAGAATTTTAAAATCTAACATTAGCCCTGTCTTAAGTAATTTTGAAAGGCTTTCTTTCAAAGTCCAGAGTATGGTAACTCCAACTTTTTTACTTAGTGAACAAGAGTTAATTAAGCTAAACTCTTTATTTCGCATCATATTTTCTATAGAATTAATTCTATTTTCATCAATTTTTTCAATATCTAAGCCCATGGGGTGCTCCTCTGGAAATGCTAGAGCTATACCGAAATTATTACGATGACTTATACTAACCTGTATATTTTGATTTCTCAAATATTTTACCACTGGAAATTTAAAAATTCCAAATTCTACTGAAAATGATTTAATACATTCATCAGTTAAAAGAATTTCTAATACAGCCTTTTTGGCTGCTATTCTTCCAATTAAGTAACTTTCTTTTCTCTTATCAAATTTTAAATTTTGATAAAACATTTTTTCTTCTCTATGAAAAATAAGATTTTCTTTGTTGGGGTCTATAAACTTTGCATTTAATATACAAAAACCAGCTTTAAAGTTATTCAAGCTTCTTTTTAGTAATATATGTCCCTTGTTATCCATTATTTACAAGTCTTTTTTGTTTTAAACAGAAATAATTTCGTTATATTTTATTTATGTTAATACCATAAGATAGAATCTGCAATATTATATTAAAGGTTTTAAACAACCAATATATTTTCTTAACTCATTTTCAATACGATAAACATTTTATTAAAACTTTTAAATTCTGAAGTCACAATCGATTTAAGTAATGTTTTTGTTTTCAATATTTTATTACTCATCAAGAATTAGTTGATTAAGTATGAGCCCCTGTTTAATGAAGTCATTTGAACATTATCATTATATTATCTAAAATAGATAACGATAAAACTTAAGTATTTGATCCCCTCCAACTACTTGCTGTGATTTCAAATATATTATGAGGATCAATATTACAATCAAACCTCTGGTTTTAACTTTTTGAAGAATATAATTTATAATCTCTACTATAGTAGCCATAGGAAAAAATATCGCTTCTGTTTTGGCATGAAGTTTTCACTTCTATTTTTATCTTTTTCAATATCACCTAAATGAATGAAGGTTGCTTTTATGTTTCGCAATACAATTATTGATAACACATTCTTTTTTCTAAAAAAATCAAATGAATCAGTATTAGTTTATATACACAAAAAAGTAAAACTCTATTAAAATCGAGTTACAAACTTATTAAGCTTAAAAACTTTGGAATTTAACAATCCTATTCTATTGCACTAACAATCTCCTTGATAAACTTATTCAAGTCCACACCTTCATCTTCTGATAGTCCAAAACGAACAATTACCAAATCTTTGGAAGGAATAATAAAAATCCGTTGTCCTTGATAGCCACTTGCAAAAAACATATCGCTTGGGGCATCAGGATAAGAAATTCCTGCTGTATTTAGCCAAAAATGTGCGCCATACTCTCCATTTGATGTAGGACTAGGTGTTGTGACATAATCAAACCACTCAGAATCAAAAACCTGCTGTCCATTCCAATTTCCACGATGAAGATATAGTAATCCAAATTTAGCCCAATCTTTTACGGTAGCCCAAGCGTAGGATGAGCCTACAAAATTACCAGCCATGTCTGTTTCTATAACCATGGAATGCATCCCGATTTTATCAATAAATTCACGATATGGATAATCCAGATATTCTTGATAAGTATCAAACTGATTTCTTAAAATTCCAGATAATAAATTAGTAATGCCAGACGAATAATACCAATGCTCACCGGGTTTATGAATTGCTTTTTTATCCATTTGAGATTTTGTCATATCTGATGCTATGTATAACATTTTCGTAACATCAGAAATAGATTCATAGTCTTCCTCCCACTCCAAACCACTATTCATTTGAAGTAAATTGTTAATAGTAATCTCCTTTCTTTCATCATTCTTCCAGGTCTCAATAGGAGCATTATTATTAATATTGACCTCTCCTTGCTTTTCCAGTACACCGTAAACTGTTGCTAAAATACTTTTAGCCATTGACCAGCCTGATACCATAGAATTTTGACTAAAGCCATCAACATATTTTTCTGAAATAATTTGATCTTTATGCAGTACCATTACAGCTCTAGTTTTTTTTACCAGTTCTGCTTCTTTATCAAAAACACTGGCAACCGCTTCTCGTATTTTATCATAATCGATTCCTTCAAAAACTGTGTCCTTTTGAGCTTGATCCCCATACGGGTATGATAAATTTGTTTTAATTCTACTTCGGTTCGGCGTTAAGTATGTTGCATTTAAATCGAAATTATCATTGATTAAAGTGCTTCCCAACCCCTTTCTGTAAATAGCTTTTCTTTCTTTAAATCCATAAACAGAAGCCTCGCTATATTTTTCTTGAATAAATACCTCATCATTTGCCAAATCCACTGGAAAAAAATTGTTGTCATTTAAGTCTGTATAGTCAACACTCCTTTCTCCAATAAAAACCGAAGAACACATATTCTTCGCAGAATATCCCGAGAGAATATCGAGCTTCGGATAATTAAAAAAAATCAAATAGCTCACTAATAAAATCAATATAATAATGGTAACACCAATAATCTTTTTAAATAGTTTCATGAAAAATAGTTAAATATTTTTAAAAATAAACAATCCAGATTAGAAAACAGGTATAACATAATTAGTATTTTTTTTGCAAAAACAAATTGGCAGGTTAGATACATAGATCATAAAGAAAGTTAACCAATGTTAAAGCTGGAAATATCTGGAAAACTAAGGGTATATTTGAAGAAACGACAATCTCTCATACCACACAGCTAGGTCTTTTAGTGGGCTTTTATTGGTGATTTTTAAACTAATATCCATAGTGATATATGCTTTAACGGTTAACTATTCTAACAGTGAATGTGTCAATTTACTAACGATTATTAGTAAAACAGCAAGTACCTCTTAGCTGATTCTCTTTACTATATATTTGTAATTAGTTTTGTTTGGGTAAAAATAAACAAATCCTATTTTCTGTACTTTAGCCCTTCGATACTTTTTAAACTCTTAGAGTGTAATGGGCAAGGGTTTTAGATATTCCCGTTTTACGGATTGGAAGAATTCCCGGCAACTAGCTTCTTTTCGTTTATATTAGATTATTAAATATTCTAATAAGCATTTTATCTCTCGGTTCAAGTCTTCTAAAGAGAAAAAGGGCATCTCGGCGTAAGGGATAATAAGTACATTGATGAGATAGATCAACTGCATTGAACTACCTAGTAAATTTTGAAACGTTTTTTTTAGTTTTATGTTTAAGGTAGATCAATCCAAAACATAATATTCAAATCTTATCAATTTCTCGTTTAGTAAGTCCAGTTACTTTTTTGATAAAATCAATATCAGACCCCAGAGATTTAAGGCGCTTAGCAACCTCAAGTAATTCTTCTTTTTTTGCGTTCTTGCGCTCAACCTCTAATTTAAAAGCTTTAACAATTTCACCTTCTTTCTGAACTAGCTCGTATAAACCACTTTCCGTAAGTTTTTTAATTAATCCTTTTTCTTCAAAACTCACATAATTATCTTCAGAAATGATTAGATGATCAATAATGTCAATTTCAATCATCTTACCCACTTTCAGTAACTTATCCGTAAAGTCTTCATCTTGTTTAGATATGTTAAGATTACCACTAGGATGATTATGTACCAATATCATTTTGACTGCCAACTTATAAATACTCATCCTGAAAACATCAGGAGGAGAAACGTGTACCCGATTTGCAGCACCAATACTAATTAATTCTATAAAAAGAACAGTATTGTCATTACTTAGACCTACCACCCAGAAGTATTCCTGATTTCTTCGGATTTTATGTTGCCTAAGAAGTATTTGCTGTGTAATCTTAAATACATCTTCTGCATTTAAGATTTTGATTTTTTGAGCTTCCGTAAGTCGTACATTCATAACTCAAATATACAAATTATGAATTGTTGATTTTTACTAATGGACGTATTTAATAATAATCAATTTTAAATGACTACAAATGACTGTAATCGAATAAATAAATTAAAAAAAGGCTTTATACATTTACTAAAACGCTGATAGCTTCATCAGTATTAGAATGCCAAATAAGGGGGGTGTTTCATTTTTTCTATATCCTAAAAAGAGGATATAAAAATTTCTGCATCAATGATTTTTTATACTCTTAAAATTCCAGAACTCAATCTAAAGCTGTATTATCTTTTCAAATAATTAGGATACTAGGTGTTAAAAATTTCTAAATATAGAATTATCTCCTATTGAATCTGCTAATGAAACTTCTAGTATTTGGAAAAATTCTTTACCAAAGTTTCCAAAGCTTGGAAATTTTCATCGTTATATGTTTAATATATGCTAAAAGATACTTCAGAACTTTTCCAGATTCCGGAATACGTGGAGTTCATCTCTTCTGGTATATGGAAGTTATGACGTTCAAAATTTCATCGATATTTTGCTACCTATAAACTTTCTCTTTATAAAACAACCAATAACAGAGACAGGATGACATTGATATCTTCATAAACTTAAAATTGATCATCATAAAATATTCTATATTTCGGAATACTTAACTGACATCCCTACCGAAAGGATGAAGTTTTGTTTATAACTGTTTCTTTCAAAATATCTGTTCAAGAACTTTGTATATCCCAAAACTTCCACAGTAGTGAAAAGATGTTAACTATCTCGACTTCACTCTTAAATAAGGCGGATATATAACATACTTATATGAGTGTACTTAATTACAATAACTTCCAAAAGAATGAAATTATTATTACCATTTAGTTAGGAAATAATTATTCGGATTGAAGTTTTGAGGTCTATGACTTCTTAGAAGTGGATACTATACCTGTTATAATTTCCTTACATATAATACACCACACAAGCCATCCGCAAGTAGGGCTTTATTAGTAACAAAATTTCTAGGTACTAGAAAAGATGATACAGTAAACTTCCTGGTTTTTTTTACTACGGCTATATCTATTCAGTGCATTATTATCAGTGACATCTTTGTTTTTATGAAACCCCGTAGTAAAATTAGTGTGAGGTTTTCTTTATAGGCTGTTATAGTTTTAAGGTTCTAAATAGCTATTAAAAGTATTTAATAACTTGACAAGAAAGATGAAAAAATGATGAAAGGGTAGAAACTTTGATCCAGTAAGGTTCCTGTATAGCGATATCTATATGGCAATATATTGGAACTCTCAACCTAGGTTAAATAAAATTACGTACCACCTGGATCGCTCTCATCTCAGTAAAATAGGTCTACTCACTTTTTTTACGTCACGGGGTACAAAAGTGGTACGCGGATTTATGAATATCCTTCTTTAGATTTACCAAATTAAAGCATAAAAATGAAGCTGCAATCTATGGTAAATCATTAGGCAGGATTTAGCATATGCAAATGATATTGTCGAACTTAAATTAAAAAATAATGAAAGAACAAACCTATTTTATTCACTATGAAAAATTATGGAAAATCACCAAAGAGTTTAATGATCGAACCACTTTTAGATCCAATGAAGTTAAAGGAAGTACAATGGATACAGTGCACCTTATTTTTAAAATGTATGAAAAGATGTTAAACGGAAAATCCAGATATATGTCATTTGACGAGGCAGAAATTCCAGTGCTAAAATTAGTAGCATCCAAAATTGGAAAATTAACAGGCTATGAAGGTAAAACGATTAAGGATCATATTACTAAAATTAAAAGACTAAATATCATTCTTATCAACAATCAATATTATGAAAATCATTACACTTTTAAAATCCCACTCAAATATTTTTTCACTTCCTCTGAGGTGACCTATTTTTAATACTAATTAATCAAGATAATCATATAAAATAATAGCAATGGAACAAGGGAAATATTTTATCAATTACAGAAAGTTATGGAAAGAAATACAAAAAGAGAATTACTTTATGGAATGTCACACACGTTCAATCCGAGGAGGAACCACTCAGACCGTGCATACAATATGTCAATTATATCAAAAGCTTTTAAATAATAGGAACCATTATATATCACCAGTAAAAAAAGGTGCTATGCCCAGCTTGTACACAAGTACCAGAGAGATTGCCAGAGTATCAGGATATCATCCCAGATCTGTACAATCGCACCTAAGGGATTTAAGGTTTTACGGGTTTCTCGAAGTGGAAAAAGTATACGGAGAATCCAAATACAGAGTTGTAATTCCTTTAAAATACTTTTTTAAAGCATCTAATGTTAAGTACCACGAGTAAAAGGAGATAAGGATGATAATCTTTTAAAATGTTAAATTACTATATAGTAATTTAACATTTTATTATATTCGTGTTGTAGTATTGTTGAAACATTTAAAAAATTAGTAATGAACAATCATTCTCCTAAAGATTTTATAGAACTAAATGAAGTATTATCTAAAAAGTCTTTTAGGACAGAACATCTCCCTTTTGTAAGTATTAGACAAATTCATCACTGGAAGGAGATTGAAGTATTAGATGATCATCGCAAATATGCAGCTAGTGGAATGAAAAGCAGCTATAGTTTTTTTGAAGTGGTTTGGATCAAAATCGTTACAGAAATGAGATCTTTTCGGATTAGTAATATCAGTATTAGAGAAGTGAAAAAGTATTTGTTTGACACCTCAGAAACAAAGGTTAATCAGGAAATATTAGTGTTTCACAAGGTGATACTGAAAACAATCATAGATCCTACAACTTATTTTATTATAATAGTAAGAGATGGTTCAGTTAAAATCCTGGATAAAGAAGTATATAATCAGAGTATTAATGAAGATACTATAGATCATCATATTAGTTTACGACTGAATATATTAATCTGGGAAGTACTATCCATACTTGATTTTAATCCTGATATTAAATCAATCATTCAACACTATAAAACACGAATACAGAGTAGTTAGCAAAGCGGCCGCTACAAGCCGAAAGAGTACAAATCCACCTTATGACCGACGATACAATCGGATTAAGGCTATGGTAAACAAAATGTCCAATAAAGAAGAAAACAATGAGTTAAGGGTCATAAGTATAGAAGAATTAAAAGAGTTTGAAGGGTTAGCTGAATTGTCAGATAGTGAATCCCTGAAAATAATAGAAACGTTAAAGCAATTAGCAGTAGCAACACATCAAATTATAAGTAAACATGAGTAATCTGGATCAATTTCAAAGTTTTGCCAAGAAAAATGCAAAGAAAATCGCACGAAATAATAAGGCAGTAATCTATACGCGTGTTTCTGATATTAAACAAAAGGAGATTACCAGTTTAGAAAGCCAAAAACAGCTATGTGAAGAATTTGCTAATCAAAATGGTTATGAAGTGTATGCATATTTCGGAGGGATTTATGAAAGTGCTAAAACGGATGAAAGAAAAGCATACAAAGAAATGTTATCTTTTGTGAAGCGGAAGAAAATCACCAATATCATTGTGTATAGTTTAGATCGCTATTCCAGAACAGGTGGGTTGGCAATTGCAACAGTGGAAGAGTTAAAGAAAAAGGGAATTAAGGTGTTGTCTATTGCTCAAAATGTAGATAGTGATACGCCCACTGGTACTTTTATGCAAGGTTTCCACTTGCTGTATAGTAGGTATGATAATGATGTTAAAAGCACTAATACTATTAGAGGAATGCGACATAGGTTGCTCAATGGCTATTTTATGGGGGTTGCACCTCTAGGTTATAAAAATACTAGAGACGAAAAAAACAAACCTATTATAGTGCATAGTGATAAGGCACCTCTCATCAAAAAAGCGTTCTTATGGAAAGCTAATGAAAACTTAACCAACGTAGAAATTATAGAGCGTTTAAAAAAGCTTGGGCTAAAAATCTATAAACAGCGACTCTCCGATATGTTCAGAAATCCTGTCTATTGTGGATTACTTTCTTCTAGTTTAATAGAAGGGGAGGTGGTAAAAGGAATCCACCAACCTATCATTTCTAAAGCTATATTTCTCAAAGTTAATGGAGTCAATAAATATAAGAGTAAACATAATGTAAAGAATGATAATTTACCTCTTAAAGGGTTTGCAAGTTGTAATTCTTGTGGTAGTCCTTTGACTGGTTTCTTAGTAAAGGCTAAAGGAATCTATTATTATAAGTGTAAAACAAATGGTTGTTCTTGTAATCGCAATACAAAGGTTTTACATCAATATTTTAAAGATATCTTATCTAAATATCAAATTGATCATAAGTTTGTGGCTCCTTTAAAAAAGCAACTTACTTATACTTTTGAATATTTTAATAAAACAGATAAAGATAATATCCCAGTTCTGAAAAAGAATTTAAAAGCTCTAGAAGAGAAAATTGAAAAGATGCAAGAGCGTTTTGTAATAGGTGAGATAGAAGTAGAGTTATATCGAAAATTTAAAGAAAAATTCACTACCGAAAAAGAGGCAATTCAGCAAGAAATCAAAAATAGTGGTTCTATGAGTTCAAGCCTAGATAGTTATATTGAAAACGCGCTAAAATTATTTTCTAATCTTCATAAAATGTGGGAGTTAAGTGATTATACAGGAAAGCAAAAACTCCAAAAAAATACTATTCCCTAATGGAATTAGGTATGACCGAAAAAAGATAAGGTTCAAACTCTAAGTGTGAATCCAATTATGGAGCTAATTAGTTGTTTGTCAGATAGTATTAGTAAAAATAAAAGCGGACAAAGTTCAAATTTTGAACGTTTGTCCGCTTGCGTGACCGCGAAGGGATTCAAACCCCCAACCCTCAGAGCCGAAATCTGATGCGCTATTCAGTTGCGCCACGCGGCCTAATTATAATATGCAGAACTTATAAATTTCTAAAATCTATACGCTCTGAAAAATTATGATAATTTACTTTTCACAATATTTGAAATTGTTTTTCCATCTGCTTTTCCAGCTAATTGACCTGAAGCCATTCCCATTACTTTTCCCATATCCTTCATTCCTGATGCTCCGGTTTTAGCTATAATATCTACTACTATTTTTTCAATCTCAGTTTCGTCTAATTGAGCTGGTAAAAATTGTTCAATTACTTTTGCCTGATCTAGTTCTGGCTGAGCTAAATCTTCTCTCTTTTGCTCTGAAAAAATTGCTGCACTATCTTTTCGTTGCTTTACTAACTTCTGTAATAATTTTAATTCCTGATCTTCTGTTAATTCCTCTTTTGCTCCACTCTCTGTCTGTGCCAATAATATAGAAGATTTAATTGCTCGCAATGAAGTCATTGCATTCGCATCTTTAGCTTTCATCGCTTCTTTAAGGGCAGTCATTACTTTTTGCTGTAAACTCATAATAGTTGATACATTAATCTTTTCGGATTGCGAAGATAAAAAATAAACCGATAATCTAGGTTTAGATTATCGGTTATATATAACTTTTACTCAAATGTTTTTCTGTAAATCCAACTCTAAAAAAATCAGGCTATTCATAGCGGCTAGGTTTAATTTAGAAAACACCAATATAGAGCAGGTATTTATTACCTTTCAATTTCTTTAATCTACATTATCATGAAGAAAAGAATTATTTTTACGTAATTGTATCTCATCATTACTATCCGTTCCTAAAGAGGTTCTGGAAAGCTCAGAAGAGCCTGGTCTTGCATCTACATCAATCCCCGCACGTTTATATGCCGGTTCTTTTTCGATATCATCAATATTAGACGCATTATTTCTAAACTTATAATTAAATTCCTTCATCTTAGCACGACGTTCTGCGGCACGTGCTTTTAAAGTTTCAGAAATAGGCTGATCCATTGGATCTACATCCTCAGATTCTTCTATCCTTTCTGTTGGAGTTGGAGCTATTGTTTTCTTTTCAAAAACAACTTCCTGATCCTCCTCCACTACTTCTGGTTTTGGTTTTGCATTTGTTAACCTGTTTTCTTCTTCCATATACTCCTCAAGACTATACTTACGAACTCCTCCGGGTACGTTTTCACTTACCGGAACCACTTCTATAGGTTCATTAACCTCTACCTCCAGAACATCTTCAGTAAGATCAAAAACAATTGATTTCTCTTCTTCTTCAATTGCAGGAGTATGTTCTATAACAGACTCTTTAGCATCTTCCTTCTGATCATTTACCGGCATATCGAATGATAATGTAAATTGATCTTCTTCTTCCTTATTAGCTATATCTTCTGCCTCCACCTCTTTAGCATCATTAACCTCTATCTGGTTAATAATATCTTGTGTATTAATGATTACAAAATCATTCTCCACAGAAAAAGGGTTCACCTCTTCATGATCAACAACCTCTAAATTCTTCAAAAACTCTGTAGTTGGCAATAATAAAGTTTCTCTAATATCTTTTTCTTCCTCTTCTATCAATTCGTGTTTGATAATAACAGGTTCGGGTTTTACTTCCTCTTTTGGAGGAGTAGTCTCCTGAGGTTTAGAAGGAGATAATGATGCAATCGTCTTAGCCGTCGATTTTGGAGTTAGATTCTGGATCGTGGCTCTTTGCTCCTCTTCTAAGGTATGTATAATTCTTTTCGTTTCTGTATTTACAATCTCATCCTGTTGTTCTACATCAAAACCTGTAGCTATCACAGTTACAGAAATAGAATCATCTAAAGATTCATCTTCTCCAACTCCCATAATTATATTAGCTCCATGACCCGCTTCTTGTTGAATATGATCATTGATTTCGCCTATTTCATCAATAGTAATCTCTTCTTTACCAGATACAATTAATAATAGTACATTCTTAGCACCTGTAATTTTATTATCATTGAGTAATGGAGAGTCCAATGCTTTTTCAATAGCATCATGGGCACGTTTAGCACCAGAGGCATTAGCAGACCCCATAATTGCTGTACCACTATTGCTCAGTACCGTTTTTGCATCTCGTAAATCTATATTTTGTGTATAGTGGTGTGTAATTACTTCTGCAATACCTCGGGATGCAGTAGCAAGGACTTCATCTGCCTTAGAAAAACCAGCTTTAAATCCTAAATTACCATATACCTCTCTTAATTTATTATTATTGATGACCACCAAAGAATCTACGTGTGCACGTAACTTCTCGACTCCTAATTGTGCTTGTTCATTACGCATTTTTCCTTCAAACTGAAAGGGAATAGTAACGATACCTACCGTAAGAATGTCTAATTCTCTTGCCATCTTGGCTATAATAGGTGCTGCTCCGGTACCAGTACCTCCACCCATACCAGCCGTAATAAATATCATCTTGGTATTTGTATCCAGCATTCTCTTGATTTCCTCATAGCTTTCTACTGCGGATTGTTCTCCAACCTCTGGGTTGGCTCCAGCTCCTAATCCTTCTGTAAGAGACACTCCCAACTGTATCTTATTAGGTATAGAACTGTTATCTAACGCCTGTGAATCTGTATTACAGATTACAAAATCAACCCCTTTTATTCCTTGTTGAAACATGTGGTTGATCGCATTGCTACCGCCGCCTCCGACGCCAATTACTTTAATTGTATTTGATTGATTTTTGGGCAAATCAAACGAAATATTTTCGAACTCTTCATTATTACTCATAATTGCTAATTTTCTGGTTCTCTTACTTTTTATGTTTTTATATTTTATTCTTCATATAATTAAGGACGTTTACAATCCTTATTTTATATGATATATATTTAATATTTGTGCTTTAATAATTTCTCAATTCCTATTATAGGATAGAATACGCTATTCTGCATTATCAAGAAACTCTTTAAATTTTTCTGTCCATTTTTCCAAGATATTCCTTCTGGGTTTTGCGTTCATAACAGGTGGCTCTTCTTTATCATCATGGATATTTTCTCCTGAGTCAGTTGATCCAACCTCTTGTGTCACTTCCTTTTCTACAACGGCCTCATTCATCTCCTGTTTCTTCTGTTTTTGATTATGTACAAGGCTATCCATCACTAATCCTACCGCTGTAGCATACATAGGGCTTGTGGTTTCCGGATCGCTATTACCAGCTAAATGTTCATTGGGATATCCTATTCTGGTATCCATACCTGTAATATATTCTACTAATTGTTTCAAGTGGTTTAACTGTGACCCTCCTCCTGTAAGTACAATACCTGCGATTAGTTTTTTCTTAGGAGACTCATGACCGTAATTTTTGATCTCTAAAAAGACTTGTTCTATAATTTCTACTACACGTGCATGAATAATTTTGGATAGGTTTTTTAAGGTGATCTCCTTTGGTTCTCTTCCTCTCAATCCTGGAATAGAAACAATCTCATTATCCTTATTCTCTCCGGGCCAGGCAGATCCAAATTTGATTTTAAGTAATTCTGCTTGCTTTTCGATGATAGAACATCCTTCTTTAATATCCTCAGTAATCACATTTCCTCCAAAAGGTATCACAGCCGTATGACGAATAATCCCATCTTTAAAAATGGCTAAATCTGTAGTACCTCCACCAATATCAATCAATGCTACTCCGGCTTCTTTTTCTTCCTGACTTAATACTGCATTTGCAGATGCCAGAGGTTCTAATGTTACATCGGACAACTCTAACCCTGAACTCTTGACACATCGTCCTATATTACGAATAGAGGTCACCTGCCCTACTACTACATGAAAATTGGCTTCCAGTCTGCCTCCATACATTCCCACAGGTTCCTTAATTTCGGCCTGACCGTCTACTTTGTATTCTTGTGGCAATACGTGTAATATTTCTTCTCCCGGTAACATAACTAATTTATGTACCTGATTACAAAGCATATCAATATCTTCCTCATTAATCACTGCATCTGCATTCGTTCTGGTGATATAATCACTATGCTGTAAACTTCGTATATGCTGACCGGCAATCCCAACTGTTACCTTATCTATTTTTATCCCCGAAACACTTTCTGCTTCCTGAACTGCTTGTTGTATGGATTGTATAGTCTGAGTTATATTATTAACCACACCACGATGTACGCCAAGGCTCTTGGACTTACCCACACCCATAACTTCCATTTTTCCATACTCATTATATCTTCCTACCATAGCAACAATCTTTGTTGTTCCTATATCTAATCCAACCGCTATTTCATTTTCTTCTCGTCCCATATTGGTACTATTTTAGTGTACACACCACTTGATTACTAAACTGTAAACTAACTTTTTTATATCGATCCAGGCTTTTATCTTTTAATGCTTTCTGATAAAAAGCTTTAAAATTTCTTATTTTAGTATCTAAAAGTTCTATTTTCCCAAAATTCACATCAAAAGCATATACTCTTAATCCCAGTATGTACTCTCCACCAGAATTTCTATATATACTTACTAAATGCTTTTTTAAAAATGCATCTTCATTCATCTTTTTCAACAGGGGGAAAATTTCCTTAACTTCTCGTTCCGAAACATTACTTACCATCGGTACATGTGCCGAATAGTTATCTGATAACGGCATGGTCTCACCCATAGTATCGATATAAAAAGGAACAACGGCGTTCACTCTTGCAATTGGTGTTCGCTGTTTAATCCTAGCTTTAAGCCCCCCATATACAGTAATATACACATCAGAGTCCTCAATCATCTTATGTGTATCTAATGCAGATTCTATTGTATTCAAAACTAAAATTTCTTTGCCTACGTTCGTCACCCCAACCTGATTTTGTATTAACAATTTATTAACCGCCAATTCATTTACATATGGATTCTGTTCTTCGACAAATTCAAAGGCTACTTCTTCCACTTTTCGGTTCCTGTTTCTATTGCCTGCAAATGCAAAAAGAAAGATCACCAAAACTATGAGCCCTATAAATTTTGTATATTTCAGTATCTTTTTCATACCACTATCAACGCTTCTTTTATACTTGTAACTTCCTCTCCTATATCCCCTGCACCTATAGTTGTTATAACTTGTGCATCACTTTTAAGAATTTCTTCTATTAAAGTATTTTTAGTAACTATTTTTTTTGCATTTAGATTAATCATTTCTAATAACCATAAAGAAGTAACTCCTTCTATCGGTAATTCTCTTGCTGGATATATATCCAATAACAATAACTCATCAAATTGACTAAGGCTTTTTGCAAAATCGGCTGCAAAATCTCTGGTTCTACTGTACAAATGAGGTTGAAAAATCGCTAATATTTTTTTATGAGGATGCATTTCTCTTATAGCCTGATGTAACGCATCGATTTCTGTAGGATGATGTGCGTAATCATCTACATATACTAATGCATCTGTTTTAATTTGATAACTAAAACGTCGCTGTACACCTTTAAAAGTAAATAAAGCTTTTGCTATGGCATCGGTTGGGGAGCCATAAATAATTGCCATAGCAAAAGCTGTAATTGCATTT
Organism: Aquimarina addita; assembly: GCF_039539305.1. Classification (NCBI taxonomy): domain Bacteria; kingdom Pseudomonadati; phylum Bacteroidota; class Flavobacteriia; order Flavobacteriales; family Flavobacteriaceae; genus Aquimarina; species Aquimarina addita. The sequence continues at coordinate 19,351 of NZ_BAABCW010000012.1, forward strand.
AACAAGTTGTGTTGACCCGGTAGGCTTAAACGCAAATCCTTAATATGTTGAGATGGTGTCTTTAAATCAAAAACATAGGTTCCATTTTCTATTTTAATTTGCTGTGCACAATAATCAGAATCATCTTCTATTCCAAAAGTTATCCCGGAAAGAGGTAACCCATTACGAACTAGTAAATGATCTTTTGCTTTATCCGAAAATTCTATGAACGAGGTTTCTAATGCATTTGCTTCTTTATAGATATCCAGATGATCGGCATCCATAGAAGTAACCGCAGCAATATCCGGATACAAACATAAAAACGATCTATCGAACTCATCTGCTTCTACGACTACCACCTCATTACCCTCAAGCACCAAATTAGAATTGTAATTCTCACTAATCCCACCTAAAAATGCTGTTACTTTTGCTCCACTTTCCTTTAATAAATGAGCAAGGATAGCCGTAGTGGTCGTTTTACCATGAGTTCCGGCAACGGCCAAGGTGTAAGTTTCTTTAGTTATAATCCCCAACACTTCTGCTCTTTTTTTTATCAAAAATCCCTGATCTCTAAAATAATTGAACTCTTGATGTGTAGCAGGAATTGCCGGAGTATATATAATGAGCGTTTCCTTAATATTTAGAAACCCTTGTGGAATCGCATTTCTTTTATCTTCAAAATGTATATCAATACCCAAAACAGATAAATCATTGGTAATTTGCGAAGGAGTCTTATCATATCCTGCTACATTTTTGCCCAAAAACTTAAAGTATCTTGCCAGTGCACTCATACCGATGCCACCGATACCGATAAAATAAATATTTTGTATGTTTTTTAAATCATTACTCATGAACCTACACTATCTTTTCTTTTTGTATTAGTTTTTCTATTTCATCCGCGATCTCATTCGTCGCATTAGGTAGTGCTAATTTCTTTATTGCATGTGTCATCTTAATTTTCATAGCTTCCAATTCTAGTAACTGTGTAATCGTTTTCTGAAACCACTCCTCTAATTCACTCTCCTTTAACATTCTTGCACCACTCTGTTTCACAATGGCATCTGCATTTTTAGTTTGATGATCCTCTGCCACATTAGGAGATGGAATAAAAAGAGTGGGTTTTGCTACAATACATAATTCTGACACAGAACTTGCGCCCGCTCTGGATACAATTGCATCTGATGCAGCATACGCTAAATCCATTGTGTCTAAAAACTCATGAACCTGAATATCAGCTCGTTCATTATATTTCTGATATTCTTTATAATATAATTTTCCACATTGCCAGATTAACTGAACTTCTTTTGATGCAAAAAAATCCAATTCGTTCTCTATCAATTGATTAATTCTTCTCGCTCCCAGACTCCCCCCGATTATAAGAACAGTTTTCTTTTCGGCATCTAATCGATATTTCGCAATTGCTTCTTCTTGTTTACTACCAATTTCTAATAAATCACTGCGAACCGGGTTTCCAGTTTTTATGATCTTATCTTTTGGAAAAAAACGTTCCATTCCATCATAAGCCACACATATTTTATCCGCACCTTTGGCCAACCACTTATTAGTAATACCAGGATACGAATTCTGTTCCTGAATCACCGTTGGAACCTTAGCAATAGCCGCCATCTTTAATAAAGGACCGCTGGCAAATCCACCTGTACCTATTACTACATCAGGATTAAATTGTTTTATTATTTTCCTGGATTTCCAAAGACTACTTAGTAACTTAAATGGAAACAAAAGATTGCTTACACTTAACTTACGCTGAATACCACTAATCCACAAACCTTTAATTTCATAACCCGCCTGTGGTACTTTTTCCATTTCCATACGATCCTTTGCCCCTACAAAAAGTATAGCAGCCTCTGGATATCTTCTCTTTAATTCATTGGCAATAGCAATTGCCGGATAAATATGTCCTCCGGTTCCTCCTCCTGATACTATAATTCGTGGTTCTTGCTTCATAAGGCTTCACTCAAAATCTCTAATGGATTCTCTTCTTCTACTCGTTTTTTCTTTATATTTCCTCCCAGAGATTGTTCTTCTTTCTTCATCAACTCTCTCTCTTTACTCACACTTAGCACCATTCCTATTGCCATACAAGTCATCCAGATAGAGGTACCTCCACTACTAACTAACGGCAATGTTTGTCCCGTAACAGGAAATAACTCTACTGCTACTGCCATATTAATTAATGCCTGAAAAACAATAGGTAACCCAACACCAACTACTAATAATTTACCAAAAACATCTGAACATTTATGTGCTGCAATCACCAATCTAAAAAGAAGTAACAAGTATAAAAGCATCAAAAAAACACCTCCTATCAACCCCCATTCTTCAATGATAATTGCATATATAAAATCCGAGGATGATTGCGGTAAAAAATTACGCTGTACACTTTTACCAGGACCTGTACCTATGATTCCACCTCTTGCGATAGCTATTTTAGCTCTTTCTATTTGATAGTCTTCCTGAGTATCTTTATTATCAACAAAATTTTCCACTCTATTTACCCATGTATCTACTCTATTAGAAAATGAATCTGGAAATGCTTTAGCTACCAACACAAAAAATGTTAATGCTAATACTCCTGTACTCAAAATAATCATGATATATTTTAATGGATATCCTCCTAAAAATACCAGCATCATAACCATAGAAAAAATAATTGCTGTTGTAGAAAAATTAGCGGGTAATATCAATATTAATATCAAAAACACAGGCAACCAAAGTGGCAATAATGTTTCTTTAAACGAAATTTCTTTATTCTTTATTTTAGACAGATACCTGGCAACATAGGTCATTAATACAAGTGCAGCTAAAGTAGAGGTTTGAAATGTAACTCCTACAAAAGGCAAACGTATCCATCGACTGGCATTTGCCCCACCAATCGTTGTATTCTGAGCCATGGTAAATAACAATAACACAACAATAACAGGCAACATTATAATAGAAAGCCCCTTAAAATAATGATACGGTATTTTATGAATCCAATACATAATACCAAAACCAAGCCCTAAGTGTGCAAAATGTTTTATTAAAAATGAAAAAGTGTTTCCATCCCCATACAAATACGCTAAATTACTACTAGCGCTGTATACAGGAAGAAAAGAAAACAATGCCAATAGGGCAACAATCGCCCATATTACACGATCACCCTTGATCTTACTTAATAAAAAGGAAAATGTATGCTTTGTAAGCCTATTCTCAGTCGTCACATCAGGACCTTTAACTTCTATTTCATCTACTTCTGTACTCACACTCTATCTATACTAATTCTATTTATGATTAATTTTTAAATTTTTCTTCGTTTCCTTCTTTCTTCCGGAACACTACTACTTACTCCAAGCTACTTATATTATTAGTAAACTTTATACTTTAATTTCTTTTCTATAACTCCCGCACGGCTTCTTTAAATTCTCTTCCTCTCTGTTCATAATTTTTAAACAAGTCAAAACTTGCACAAGCAGGTGACAATAATACATTTTCATTACGCTCAGCAATTTTATACGCCATATTCACAGCTTCCTTCATGGATTGGGTTTCTGTGATATTATCAACACAATTACCAAACGCATTTATTATTTTAGAATTATCCACTCCAAGACAGATGATTGCTTTTACTTTTTCATTTACTAAAGGATATAAATCCGAATAATCATTTCCTTTATCAACCCCTCCAACTATCCAAACAGTAGAAGATTTCATTGCATCTAATGCATAGAAAGTAGCGTTTACATTGGTTGCTTTAGAGTCATTAATGTATTGTACATTATTAATTTTTAGCACATGTTCTAATCTATGTTCCACACCATGAAAATTCTCAAGACACTCTCTTATTGTTGTCTTTCTAATTTTTAATAGTTGTGATACTGTAGATGCAGCCATTGCATTCTTCACATTGTGATTTCCTTTTAGTGCTAAGTTGTCTGTTGGCATGGTAAATTCGTTATTATCTATTATTATTTTAATATGTTCCCCTTCCAGATATGCTCCCTTCTCTACCTTTCGCTTTAATGAAAAAGGTAATAAGATGGAACGTACAGGATGTGTTTCTAAATATGCATTGATTACCTCATCATCTCCATCATAAATGAAATAATCATGCGCTGTTTGATTCATTATAATCCTAAACTTTGAAGCGATATAATTTTCAAATTTATACTCATATCGATCCAAATGATCAGGTGTAATATTTGTTAATACTGCAATATGCGGTGCGAACTCCTTAATACCATCGAGTTGAAAACTACTTAACTCCAAAACGTGATACAGCGTATCATTTTCTGCCACTTGCATTGCAAAACTATCTCCTATGTTACCAGCCATACTTACATCTAATCCTCCTCGCTTCAGAATATCATATGTCAGCATCGTTGTAGTAGTTTTACCATTACTCCCTGTAATTCCTACAATAGTAGACTCTGTATATCCGGCAGCAAACTCAATCTCTGATACTACAGGAATTCCTTTTTCCCTAAGCTTTTTAACTATCGGCACCTCATCAGGAATTCCAGGACTTTTCATTACCATATCGGCTGTTAAAATTATCGCTTCAGTATGTTGTTGATCTTCCCATTTAATATCAAAATCCAGAAGAACTTTTCTATAGATATCTTTTATAACTCCTTTATCCGAGACAAATACTTCATACCCTTTTTTTTTGCCTAAAACAGCGGTACCTATACCACTCTCTCCTCCTCCTAAAATGACTAACTTCTTCACACTATCTTACTTTTAAAGTAATTACTGCGATAATTGCCAGAAAAATTCCTATGATCCAAAATCTTGCTACAATTTTACTTTCATGAATTCCTTTTTTTTGATAATGATGATGTAACGGCGACATAAGAAAAATTCTTTTTCCTTCTCCATATTTCTTTCTGGTATATTTAAACCAGGTAACTTGCATCATCACGGATACAACCTCAATAAAAAATATTCCACATATAATAGGAATCAAAAATTCCTTCCGTATTGCAATTGCTATTACCGCTATAATTCCACCTATGGTCAAACTTCCTGTATCCCCCATAAACACCTGAGCCGGATAGGTATTATACCATAAAAACCCAACTAATGCACCTGCAAATCCAGCAACATAAATCGTGATTTCTCCAGAATTAGGTATATACATCACATTGAGATAATCTGAAAAAACGATATTACCAGACACCCATGCAAATAGTGCCAGTGTCAATACAATAATAGCCGAGGATCCTGCGGCGAGCCCATCAATTCCATCGGTCAGATTAGCTCCATTAGACACGGCAGTTACTATAAAAATAACAATAGGTATAAATATTACCCACGCATATTTTGCAAAATCAGGGTTGATCCACGTAATTAAACTTGCATAATCAAATTCATTATTTTTGATAAGTGGCAAAGTTGTTTTTGTGGATTTGATTGCTGGATTAAATTCTGACTGATCACCTACAGCAATTACTTCTTCTACACCTGCTATAACTTTTTCTTGTTTTACAGTTATATCTTTATGAAAATACATAGTACATCCTACGATAAGCCCTAATCCAACCTGACCAATAACCTTAAACTTTCCTGCTAAGCCTTCTTTATCCTTTTTCTTTATTTTTAAATAATCATCAGTAAAACCAATAACTCCCATCCATAAAGTAGTGATGATCAAAAGAATCACATATATATTATCCAGTTTAGCAAATAGTAATGCTGGAACAAGTGTAGCCAAAATTATAATGATCCCTCCCATGGTTGGCGTACCCGCTTTCTCAGATTGTCCTTCTAGACCTAACTCCCTAATACTCTCACCCATTTGTTTTTTTGCCAGAAAACCGATGATTCGCTTACCATAGATGGTAGAAATCAAAAGAGAACTTATGATTGCAAGTGCTGCTCTAAACGTGATAAACTGAAATAACGAAGCGCCAGGCACTTGATATTCATTTTCCAGATATTGAAACAAATAGTATAACATAATTTATCTTTATCTTTCCCTTACCATTACTGGTTGGATCTAAATATTTTTTACTTACCTAATTTTTTTAATTCTTCTTTAATGATTTCAAAATCATTAAAATCAACCCGGACTCCATCAGTTTCCTGATAAGTTTCGTGACCTTTTCCTGCAATCAGAATAATATCATTCTCTTCTGCAAACTGACAGGCTGTACGTATAGCTTGTTTTCTATCTGTAATCGACGTTATTTTCTTATAATCCTGTGGTTCTACACCTTTTTCCATCGCTTCAATGATCTGATGAGGATCTTCTGTTCTTGGGTTATCACTCGTAAAAATCACCTTATTACTCAATTTTGCAGCAATATTACCCATCACCGGGCGCTTCATTTTATCTCTATCTCCTCCACAGCCTACCACTGTAATTAGCGTTTCATTATTGGTTCTGATATCTCCAATTGTTTCCAATACATTTTTTAAAGCATCCGGCGTATGCGCGTAATCCACAATTGCAGTAATCTTAGTATCAGAAATTAAGTATTGAAACCTCCCACTAACACTTTCTAAATCACTTAACAACCTTAAAGTCTCTAAGGTCTCTAAGCCTAGTAACTCTGCGGTTCCAAAAATTGCCAAAAGATTATATGCATTAAAACTTCCTATCAATTTTGTCCAAACTTCGTGATCATTAAATTTCAACAATAATCCACCTAAACCATTTTCCAAAATCTGCCCTCTGTAATCTGCGTATGACTTTAAGGCATAACTATATTGTCTTGCCTTGGTATTCTGAAGCATAAAGCCTCCGTTTTTATCATCTTTATTCACTAAAGCAAATGCTTTATTGCTTAAGCCATCAAAGAATATTTTTTTTACATCTCGATACTCTTTAAATGTATTATGATAATCTAAATGATCATGAGAAAGATTAGTAAACACTCCTCCCTCAAACATTAATCCTTCTGTTCGTTTTTGATCAATCCCATGAGAACTCACCTCCATAAAGCAATACTCAATTCCCTCTGCATTCATTTCTTTGAGATAGTAATTAATTGTTAAAGAATCTGGTGTAGTATGTGTTGCTTTATGCTCTTTAGTATCGACCATAATTTTCACTGTAGACAACAACCCTACTTTAAAACCTGCTTTTTTAAATAGCTGATATAATAAAGATGCGATAGTAGTTTTTCCGTTGGTACCCGTTATTCCAATCAACCGAAGGTTTTCTGAGGGTGAGCCATAATAATTAGAAGCCGCTATAGCCAAAGCCTGTTGCGCATCGGCTACTTGCACATAAGTCACTCCTTCTACCAATACTTCTGGCATCTTCTCACAGATAATAGCAGTTGCACCTAGATTAATTGATTTTTCTATATATTCATGTCCATCAACAACAGTTCCTCTAATTGCTACAAACATATCATCCTGAGTAATTTTCCGGGAATCAAATTCGATTTTATTAATATGAGTCGTAGTATTACCCACCACCGCATTAATTGCTACCTTATATAATATGTCTTTTAATTCTTTCACGATAATTCTAACCTTATTGTTTGATTAGCCTTTACTTTAACTCCTGGTTCTATAGATTGTGTTTTTACATTCCCAGAACCTCTCACATCTACTTTTAATCCCATATTTTCTAATAAAGAAATCACATCCATTACAGGCATTCCTACCACATCAGGCATAATCGTTTTATATTTACGTGATTTCTTATAATATGCTTCATAACTTTGGCTAACAAGTTTACTGGTTGTAATTATTGAAGTAACCTCATCAACTACAGGAATATCATTATATACTTTTAATGCAATTTCTTTAAAAACAGGAGCAGCTACGATATTTCCATAATACCCTTTCTTCTTATCTGGTTTATGAATTACGACAATACAAGAATATCTGGGATCCTCTGCAGGAAAATAACCGGCAAAAGAAGAGATATACTCTCGTTCTCGATCCTTTCCATAATTACCCCAACACGTTCCTGTTTTACCTGCAATCTGAAAATTATCTGTCTGAAGATTAGTTGCTGTTCCTCTAACAACTACATTCTTCATCATCTCCTGAGCAATCTTCGCTGTTTCTTTAGAACAAACCGCCGAGTTTATTACTTCTTTATCAAATTTTTCTTTAGTTCGATCCCAAGCTTTCACCTCCTTAATAAATCTAGGCTTTACCATTTCGCCATCATTAGCAATTGCATTATAAAAAGACAATGTTTGTAGTGGTGTAAGAGCCACGCCATACCCATGTGCCATCCATGGTAAAGTTGTGCCATACCAATCTTTATCTCCCGGATAAGGGATTTTTGGTTTACCTTCTCCTTTTATCGATAGACCTAATGTCTTATGCAGCCCCATATTCATTAATCTATTCACAAATTTCTTAGGATCTTCTTTATAATTTTCATCAATTATTTTAGCAAAGGCAGTATTTGAAGATAGTTCAAAAGCCTTAGCAGCAGATATCTCACCATACCCTCCCCATTTTGAATCTTTTACGACCCTATCATAAAATTTTACCCTTCCGTTTTCTGTATCTACTACATAGCTGGAATCAATCACATTATCTTCTAGTGCCGCCACCATCGCCATTAGTTTAAATGTTGATCCAGGTTCATGCGATTCTCCCACTGCATAATTCAGCTTTTCATAATATTTGCCAGATTTAGTACGCCCCAGATTAGAGATTGCCTTTATTTCTCCTGTTTTTGTCTCCATAACGACGACGGTACCGTGTTCTGCATCAAATTCTTCTAATTGCGCCAATAGTGCGTGATGTGTAATATCCTGTACATTAACATCAATCGTAGAAATGACATCGTATCCATCCTGAGGCTCTACTTCATTAACATCTCCAATTGGTTTCCACTGATTTTTTGCAATCTTTTGTTTCTTTCTTTTTCCTTCTTTTCCTCTTAAAAATGGACCATAAGCTCCCTCTAATCCCACTCTGGTATAATAACCCTGATCATCCTGACGCTCATACCCAACAGTACGTTCTGCTATTTTACCTATAGGATGTTCTCTGACAGTACGCTGTTCTACTATCAATCCACCTCTGTTTGCTCCAAAAGAAAACAAGGGGAAATTTTTAACTCTCATATATTGAGAGTATCCCATATTTCTTCTAATTAAAAAGTATCTGTTTTTATTTGCTTTGGCTGCTCTTAATACTTTATTATAATGTGATGCAGGTTTACCAAACTCCTTAGAAAGAGATTCACATAATCCTTTGATATGATCCCTAAAATCTTTGTCATTAACAGTTACTGCATCAAATCGAATATCATACTTAGGAACAGAAGTAGCCAACAAATTCCCCTTACTATCATACAAATTCCCTCGGTTGGCAGGAATATCAAAAGTCTTAAAAACTCTTTCTTCTCCTTTAGCACGATACATATCTCCTTCTACAAACTGCGTATTCACTAATTTTACCAAAACCAGAATGGCAAAAACAGACATACAACCTGCTACGAGATATAATCGATTCAATATATTTTTATCCTTTATAGCCAAACTATATTAGTTTTTTACAATTATTTTTTGGGGAGGCTGAGTAGGCCTTTTAATTCCTTTTTTAATCATCTTCTCCATCACTGATGACTCCATTTTCAACTGCATTAATTCTGTTCTACCATCCACAAATTGAGTCCTTAATTCTCTAACCTCATTACTTAATTTTGCTATCTCATGCACTTTACTTTCTGCATTATGAGAGCTTGCAATCATAATAATTGCTAAAAAGGAAAGAAAAAGTAACATCCTCCAGTTTTTCATTGCATCATCCGCAATCAGAAACTTACCTTTTAATATGTCATATATTTTTTGTTTCATTTTTAACTACTACAATATTCTTATGTATGTGATCGTACCGTTCTTTATTCGTTAATTCAATACTTTACATCTTCTTAGATTCTCTCTGCTATTCTTAATTTGGCACTTCGAGCCCTATTATTCATTTTAACCTCTTCAGCTGATGGCACTATCAATCCACCTACCTTCTTAAAAGGGACAGATACATTTCCATATACATCTTTTTCTGGCTCCCCTTCAAACATACCCCCTCTTATAAATCTTTTTACTAATCGATCCTCTAATGAGTGATAGGATATAAGACTTATTCGTCCTCCTTCAGTCAACAGATCTTGTGTTTGCAACAAAAATTCTTTAAGAACTTCTATTTCCTGATTCACTTCAATCCGAATGGCTTGATAAATCTGAGCCAATATTTTATGCTCTTTATGCCGTGGCAAAAAAGATTGCAATAGCTCCTTTAAACGAACACTTGTTTTTATAGGAGCTTCTTCTCTTCCCTCAACTATTGCTCTCGCCAGTTTAGGTGCATTTCGTAATTCACCATATACCAAAAGAACCTTTCTTAAATCTGATTCATCATAATCATTAATCACGTGATAAGCAGACAGCTCACCATGTTGATTCATTCTCATATCCAGATCCGCTTCGAATCGAGTAGAAAACCCTCTTTCTGCGACATCGAACTGATGTGATGAAACTCCAAAATCTCCAAGAATACCATCTACTTTCTTAATTCCATGAAATCGAAGAAATCGTTTGATAAATCGAAAATTCTCATGAATCAACGTAAATCGTTCATCCTGTATCGTATTTATTAAAGCATCAGCATCCTGGTCAAAAGCAAATAATTTTCCGTCAGCACCTAATCGCTCCAATATTTCTCTAGAGTGCCCACCACCACCAAATGTCACATCTACGTAGACTCCATCAGACTTAATCGCAAGCCCATTTACTGTTTCTCTAAGTAGTACCGGATTATGATATTCCATGTATTTTATTTATATCTATTAGATCATAAAAATTTATTATGAATGCATTTTCCAAACACAATTAATCCTGATCTGCTTCCTCATCAAAATCCATCACTTCTTCAGCCAACTCCGCAAAATCAACTGCTGCATCATCAATTGCTTTTTCATATTGATCCTTATCCCATATCTCGATAATATTAACAGCAGAAGACAACACCAATTCTTTCTTTATCCCAGCAAAACTCACAAGATCTTTAGGAATCAAAAGACGACCAGTAGCATCAATCTCTACAATTTTTACTCCTGCGGTAAATCGTCTTATAAAGTCATTATTTTTCTTTTTAAACCGATTCAGTCCATTCATTTTTTTCATCAAAAGATTCCATTCTTGCATCGGGTACAACTCTAAACAAGACTGAAAAACAGCTCTTTTCACTACAAAACCATCTTGTAACACGGGCGAAAGCTGCTTTTTAAAAGCAGCAGGCATCATCAAACGCCCTTTAGCATCTGCCTTACACTCGTATGTACCGATGAGATTTATCACTTTTACCTTCCTACATATTAAATTATTCAAATATATTGAAAAATATACCACTTTTTACCACAATCTACCACATTGTTAATAAGTTGTATGGCAAAATGAGGAAAAAGTATCTTCCTAAAGATTAATATTTCACCTACATCTACGATCACAGTGAATTGATAAAATATTGGTATTGACCTATTCAGGCGTGGATTGATTCACTTAAAAAAAAAATCCTGGAAAATCATTTTGCACTATTGATAAAAAATCTTCAAACTAATAATGAAAATGTTATATTTGCTTTTAATTCTTGTAAGAAAGAAGTTATTAATGAAGCACGAATTGAAAAAAACTGGAAAGTTCAGCTACCTAGAAATAGGTGAAGGCACTCCAATTGTTATACTGCACGGATTGATGGGGGCATTAAGTAACTTTAATGGAGTTAGCTCTTATTTTCCAGCCCATGGGTACAAAGTTTTGATCCCTGAATTACCTATATACAACCTACCTTTACTAAAAACAAAAGTTAGCACTTACGCTAAATTTACTAAAGACTTTATTGACAAGCTAGGTCTTGAAGAAGTAATCCTTTTGGGTAATTCTTTAGGTGGACATATTGCTTTATTATGTACTAAGTTATATCCAGAAAAGGTAAAAGCATTAGTGATTACCGGAAGTTCTGGTCTTTACGAAAGTGCTATGGGCGAAAGTTACCCCAAGCGTGGCGATTACGAATACATAAAAGCTAAAGCAGAAAATGTTTTCTACGATCCAGCAATCGCAACAAAAGAGATTGTCGACGAAGTATACGCTACGGTGAATGATCGTAATAAGCTCATTAGAACATTAGCTATTGCAAAAAGTGCAATCAGACATAATATGGCTAATGATCTTCCTAATATGAACACACCTACATGTATTATCTGGGGGAAAGATGACAATGTTACTCCACCAGAGGTAGCAGATGATTTTAATAGATTGTTACCTGATTCTGATTTATACTGGATAGAAAAATGTGGTCATGCCGCTATGATGGAACATCCTGATGAGTTTAATACCATTTTTCATGCGTGGCTGCAAAAACGTAATTTCTAATTCATAGAGCAATATGAAAATTAGTAGCGCTGAATTTATCATTAGTAATAGTGATGTCAGCAAGTGTCCTAAAGATGTCTTACCAGAATATGCTTTTATAGGAAGATCTAATGTCGGAAAATCTTCTTTGATAAATATGCTTACTGACCGTAAGAGTTTAGCAAAAACATCAGGAAGACCAGGAAAAACTCAATTAATTAATCATTTTTTGATTAATAAAAATTGGTTTTTAGTCGATTTACCGGGGTATGGCTATGCCAGAGTATCTAAATCTACAAAAAAAGTATTCCAAAAATTTATAACCGCATATTTTGCAAAACGAACTCAACTGGTTAGTGCGTTTGTTCTAGTAGATTGCCGTCACGAACCCCAGAAAATAGACTTAGAGTTTATGCAATGGCTGGGAGAGCATCAAGTTCCTTTTTCTATTATTTTTACAAAATGCGATAAACTTTCTAAAAATAAGTTACCTGTTCAAATAGAGCTATATACCAAAGAAATGCTAAAATACTGGGAAGAAATGCCTAATTATTTTCTAACATCGTCCTCCTCGTCATTAGGAAAAGAAGAACTTCTTACTTATATAGCAGAGGTGAATGAGCAATTGAAAGATCGTAAATAACTAACAATCAATTAGCTTCATTTTTTAACATCTACTATCAACAGATAAATCTATAAGATAAGTATAGATAATAATGTGTACTAAATAATGAAATATAACTTTAAGTTAATTAACTATTAATTAATATTTCGGGGAATAATAATCATTAATTTCAGGGAATAAACACTTAATCTTAAATTCACATTATGAAAAATCTATTTTTATTTGCGACTATTTTATTATTAGTCTCTTGTTCTGGCGATGAAACTAACGAACAAGTATTAGAAACATCAAATTTAAGTTTCTCCACCTGTGATGGATACGGGGTTTTTGACAACGTTGATTATGATTGCGGATGGAAAAGGGGGTATGGAGATTGGGTATATCATTATAATATTACTGTAGCTCAATATAATTATGACCCATGTGAAGAAATAAGAATTGTAGGAACTGATGGTGGCATATTTACTCTGTATGCAGGTCAAACTGACGCTTCTCATGCCATAATTGGATTAACTCAAAATAATAATCAAGCATATTATGATGATTTATTTGATGATCTTTCTACGGATTACTTAAAAGGAAAAGCAGCTGGATACCAATGGGGTAGAGGTCAAGAACCTCTAGCAGCAGCAGACCCTGATTGCTTTTTTTAGATAGTTTTAACTAAAATTATAAACATCACGAATTCTTTAGTAATAGAAAAAGAATTCGTGATGTTTATAAACTAATTTGTGTGTTTTCCAATCATATCGTGTATTATAAAAACATAGATTAGTAACTCTTTAATTAAAAATTAGAATATCATTAATCAATTATTTCTTTTTCAACTCAAGTTTTTCAGCAAAATAATCACAAAAATCCTTCATTGTTGCCGTCATTTTTTCATCCTGAGTAGCCCGTAAAAATGTTTCGCTCATTCCTACCAGAGTCTGATGAAAGAACATCTTCATCTCATCTACTGGCATATCTTTAGTCCACAAATCGATACTTAATCCCTCTTTATTTTTACTATCCCACACAGATAAAAGCATCGCCTTGGTCTCTTCATTCTCTACCCCTCCATCTTTTGCGGTCCATTGTAACCGTTCTGGAACTCGGTTTACATCTAATTCTATTTCTATTTTTATTTCTGAAGTATGTGTATCTGACATTATCGTGCTGGTTTATATTTTGAGGTATTAAAAATCGTTTCGGCATCTGCCACTAATAATTGACGCAAAGATACATTGTTATTTTCCATATAAGAAGAAACAATTTTCCATCCAATATATTGACCTATCCTATCAGGCGCCTCCTGATCAATTTGCTCTAAATAAAACTTTGAAAAGGGACCAGGATAAATAAATCTAGGTGATAATTCTGCTTCAGTACTAAATAATAGTTGTTTTTCTATAAAATACCTCCACACTTCCTCTTCATTCGCTTCTGCCCATGCATACTGCTCTTCTGTATATCCTATTTTATGAGCTTCAGAAAAATCAGGAAGAAAAAGGTTTTTTAGATATAATTCTTTACCATAGTAAATTAAGTTAGCCAGAAATGTCCTGTTTCTTGGTAATTCTACTAATTGCTTTGCATACATCTCAGCAATATCAGGAATGATTTGATCTCTTTTAAAATTACGTTTTAAATATGCCTGAATTCCGTCATAAAAATGATGTTCTGCACCCAGATATGTATCTAGTGATATTATTAATAAGTTATCTGCCAAAATTACTTTTCGCTGATAGTCTACATCAGATGTTATTGTAATGACTCTGGGTACTGTAACTTCAGGGAAATAATACTTTATATGTTGCAAAAGTGAGCGTATTTGTACCTTCTCTTCAGAAAAGTCATTATATTTTTTTTCTACCTCTTCATTAATTTCCAATTGTATCGTATCCTTAACTTTTGTAAGCCAAATACTATCATCAAACTTTTTTGGAAAAAAAAAGGGATATTCTTCCTTTACACTTTCTATATTTTCTGGAGTTACATCTGCAAAAATCCGATCAAAACGTTCAATAGTTACCTCTACAGGTATCTTCGCTGATTCAATTTCTACCTTGTTTTCCTCTTTACAAGACCATAATATGCAAAAAATGATCCCTATTTTAAAAAACTTTATACTCTTCATCCCAATATCATAATTTATATACAATTACTTTCACTTATTCTATAACGACGTCTTTTTTTATTAATTTTATGATTGCAAAGTTACTGCAGAACTTATACACTTCTTATTTTAAGAAACTTTTTTTAAATAAAAATAGTACGCACAAAAAATAAAAAATATGCAAACAGAAAAAGTAGCTAATCATATTGTAAACTGGTTAAAAGAATATGCATCACAAGCAAACATAAAAGGATTTGTTATAGGGATAAGTGGAGGAATCGATAGCGCAGTCACTTCTACCTTATGTGCGAAGACGGGACTAGAAACTTTATGTGTCGAAATGCCTATTCATCAAGCACCTAGTCATGTAACCAGAGCTCAGGAACATATTACTCAATTAAAAGAAAAATTTAATAATGTAACAGACACGCGTGTAGACTTAACACCAGTATTCGAAACCTTTAAATCTTCTGTTCCTACAAGTGATTCTGAAGCAAAACTCCATCTTACACTTGCCAATACTCGTGCACGTTTAAGAATGACCTCTTTATATTATTTAGCAGGACTGCATGGATACTTAGTTGCTGGAACAGGAAATAAAGTTGAAGATTTTGGCGTAGGTTTTTATACTAAATATGGTGATGGTGGCGTTGATATAAGTCCAATAGCTGATTTATTAAAAAGTGAGGTGTATGCCTTAGCCAGCTATTTAGAAGTTCCTCATTCTATACAAGTTGCAGCTCCTACAGATGGTCTATTTGGAGATAGCAGAAGTGATGAAGATCAACTAGGAGCAAGTTATGATGAACTGGAATGGGCTATGAAAATGAGCGAAGAAGGTAAAAAGGATACGGATTTTACAGGTAGAGAGCAAGAGGTGTTTAAAATTTATACTCGCCTAAATACGGTAAACCAACATAAAATGATACCGATTCCGGTCTGTAACATACCTTTTGACCTGCTATAATGCTCTTTTTAACGATAATCGTATAAAAAAAAGTGTAAGAATAGCAGTTCTTAGTAATTTTGTAAAGAAAGCATACCCCGATAAGATGTTAACACAATCAATTAATAAATTAACATTATCAATCGAAAAAAGAATGACAAACATTTTAATCGCAGATCATCATCCCATTACAAGAAAAGGGATCGTTTCTTTGCTTAGAAATTCTGAAGATTTTGAAATCATCGGAAAGGTCAGTAATGGAAACGAGATGTATGATATCCTGAAAATGAACACTCCAGATGTACTCATTATGGAGTTAGACTTACCTCAGATTAATGGTATAATGGCATTGCGTACCATTAAAAAAGAATTTTCAGGTATTAAAGTAATTATTTTCAGCTCACATCCTGAAGAAATGTATGCACTGAGTGCAATTAAAGCTGGAGCTTCTGCTTATTTATCAAAAACAGTACCTACTAAAACACTTAAAAAAGCTATAGAGCGTGTTGCAAGAGGTGGAATATATCTAAATGATAATCTAACTCAACAACTGGCAAATGGTAATACTAGTGAGAATAATATGGTCGTAAAATATAAGAAACTCTCTTCTCGAGAAATAGAAGTCTTAAATCTTTTATCCTCTGGTAAACGAAATAAAGATATTGCCAGTACCTTGTCTATTAATGAAAAGACGGTAAGCACTTATAAAACAAGATTATTAAAAAAACTTAAAGTAGATAATCTCGCAGACCTTATACATCAATCCAGATTACTCCATATTAATTAAATTACACGATTTAATTTTTCTGAAAGTAATTTTTTTAATGAAATATAATCCATAATATCCTGAATAGTTTCTGTGTTATTTGGATTCTCATTATCTTGATTAGCACTCTGAGCTTTTACTTCTTGTGAAAGCTCTTCTATTTTTTTAACAATCAAAAATCTCCTAAGATTAAGAATAGTATCAGAGACATACTGAGAGATACTTTGATCTTTCTTTTTTACATGAATCTCCATGTCTACCCATCTATGTAATGCATGTCGCTCTTCATCCATCATAATCTCAGTAATCTCGTATGCAATCTCTGGAGGAATCTGATTGATAAAGTTTTCTATTTTAAAATCTTCTTGTTGGTGTAACTGATCTATTAGAACGGAATAAATGCTCTTAAAAGTAGCATGTGCAAATTCAATCTCATCTTCCTGTAAGTCCAGATATACTTTTTCAAAAACCTTCGTTGTAAATAATTCTGGTTCTAAATAAAGATCACCATCCTCATTTTCCTTCATAATTAAATCTTCAAACTCCTCTTCTTGATTACCATACAATAAAAGGATTTCTATAATTTTTTTTTCAAATCCATTTTGCTCATTAATTTTAGGAAGCTTTGGACTTTCTTTTTTGACTACCTCCAGAGATTTTCTATCTTTCCTTATTTCTTTTCTCTGATCCTTAATCTCCACATTACGAATCTGCGCCAGTGTATCAAATAATACATCCTCAGAAATATCCATAATCCTGGAACATTCCTGCACATAGATTTCTCGCTTTATCACATCAGGGATTTTAGCAATACTAGTGACCATATCCCTTACTAATTCTGCTTTTTTAATCGGATCATTCTCAGACTCTTTTTGCAATAAGGAGGCCTTAAATCTAATAAAATCCTGAGCATTTTCTTCTAAATATGTAGTAAGTTCTTCTAACGTATTTTGCTTTGCAAAACTATCAGGATCCTCTCCTTCAGGAAAACTACAGACTCTCACATTCATTCCCTGCTCTAGAATAAGATCTATTCCTCTTACAGAAGCCCTAAGTCCTGCTGCATCTCCATCAAATAATACCGTTATATTTTTAGTCAACCTACTTATCAAACGAATCTGATCACTGGTCAATGCCGTTCCTGATGAAGAAACTACATTGACTACTCCAGTTTGATGAAATTGAATTACATCCGTATACCCTTCTACAAGAAAACAATTGTCTTCTTTTGCTATGGCTTGTTTTGCTTGATAAATACCATACAACACTTTACTTTTATGGTAAACATCACTTTCAGGAGAGTTCAGATACTTAGCTGCCTTTTTTTCATTTGTAAGAATTCTTCCTCCAAAACCCAATATACGACCAGACATTGATTGAATAGGAAACATAACACGCCCTTTGAATCTATCAAACTGTTTTTCTTCTTTTACAATGGTAAGTCCGGTTTTTTCTAAAAATTCTAATTTATAAGCTTTTCTAAGTGCTTCTGAAGTAAATGCATCCCAAGTATCCGGAGAGTATCCTAATCCAAATTTTTGCATGGTCTCTGTTGTAAAACCGCGCTCTTTAAAATAAGTTAACCCGATTGCTTTACCTTTTTCTGTTTTATGTAGGGTATTCTGAAAAAAAGTATTAGCAAACTCATTGACCAGATACATGCTTTCTCTGTCATCAGCTTGCTCTTTTTGCTCATCGGTTTGTTCTGTTTCCTCTACTTCTATATTATATTTTTTCGCCAGATATTTAATTGCTTCTGGATAGGTAAAATGCTCGTGTTCCATCAAAAACGCAATAGCATTGCCACCCTTACCACTAGAGAAATCTTTCCAGATCTGTTTTACGGGAGACACCATAAACGATGGAGATTTTTCATCACTAAATGGGCTCAAGCCTTTAAAATTACTTCCAGCTTTTTTAAGCTGTACAAAATCACCGATCACCTCTTCTAAGCGTATTGCTTCAAACACTGCATCTATGGTAGCCTTATGAATCATTATTCTTTTATTAGAGTTTTATGAGCATTTCTAGGATACAAATCTAATTGATTTTACATTTAATTCGAATTAACTTTATAGGTTTTATTTGTATTCGAAATTACAGGATGACTAGTTTTTAAGATGGTAAATCTCACATTGTCTTCTACGGCGGTAATATTCGTAAATTCATAGATATTATTACCCAAAGAAAAGGCCCAGCAATTAGGGTTTCATTATTAAACAAACCTTCGTTAATTGTATCGGCTAACAGTTTTAGAAGACCTAATGAAATCGCTCCCAATCCTGTCAGATTACACCTCATATCGACTCCACCTGATTCACTTAAATCCAGATCCCTTATTCCAGCAGAATTAACTACGCCATCAATAAGAATATTTGTTACAAAAAGACCATTTGAAGTATTATACCATTTTCAAAAGGAGAAGTATATTTATTTGTTCCAACACCTCCCGGACCAGTTTGACAGAATACCGTTTTTTATATTATACATTACATAACTGTTAAAGGAAGTAATTGTATAGCATACATTTATAAAGTCTTTTAAAAATTATTACTCACTATAAACTCTAAGGTTTTTTCTTATTTAAAATTAGACACTTAGGTCTTTACAGCAATATCCTATTATTAGTATTTGCAAATACCATTCTTTATGTTGGTTTTAATAATTTTCAGACAAACCTTCTAAAACCCGAATTGCCTTTTCTGAATCTTTTATATCCACAAAAATATGGTCATGATAATATCCAGCAATTACATTACAACTTATTTCATTGCGGGCTAGTTCTGCAGAAAATAGTGCGGTCAAACCCACTGCTTCCAGGGATGAATGAATCATTAATGTAATCCAGGAAGCAATATATTGATAGGTAAGATTCAATTCATCCGCCTTTTTTCTCTCTATAACAACTGTTACACCTTCATTTTCTTTAAATTCGCAAATAGTATCATTACGATCAATTTTACTAAGATCTTTTATTGATGAAAACACATACTCTCCCTCATTAAGTGTAGGGCTCATGTTCTTAATTAATTCAGCTATTTCTTTCTCACCAGCCATTTTTATTGTTTTTACTTTATAAACCCTTTATCACAATAAAAAAAGTAATCGTCATACTTTTTTCTGTGTTAAAGTTTAGTTTGTGATTTTTTTTGATTTCCATTTATCTCTAATTAGATTTCTATAGTATCTTGGTTCGTCTTAAATAAGTCTGCATCAAAACTTGAATATAAGATTAATTCTAAAATATTATTTCTACCTACATTTTCTTTTACGACTTTTATATCATGATTGTATTCCATTTTTTACCGTTGAATGCTAGTTTTAATACTTGTGATATTTTCTCTGAGAATTGTATACTTCAAAACGAGAACCCCAAACACTTTCAGTTTTAATAAAAAATATTCTCATTATACATAACAGCATTCTGTTGGATAACTATTACATCGTACTTCCTATTAAAAACAATACCTCTGTTGGATTCTACTTTTTAGTAATATACATATAGTTTTGATTACTGATTTTTTTAAGTGTATTGAGTAAACATATCAAGATTGAGAGGAATAATAAGAGGGATTTTAACAAAAAAAAACATAAATCAACCTAATGACAACCTAAAATCAGTGAATGTACACCTTTTGCTAACCTATTAATTTAAGCTACATCAAAGGAATACTTTAACTTTAATAAAACAAACTTGTACGTTCTGTATATATCTATATAAGGTGTATAATTAAAAACACAAATCTTTATGAAATTTCAAACTTCTAAACTTATTTCAGCAACATTTATATGGGTTTTCTTAAGCTCTATGGCAGTTGTAAGTGCAATGCATACTTTTACAACAACAAATACAGAGAATGAATCTAGTATTTCTATTTTATGTAATATTCGAAATACTCCTATCCAGAATGATGTTGATAACGTTATATTTCGAATCAATTGTGGAGGAAATAATGTAACCGAAAGCGGGATAACGTATGTGAGTGATCAGTATTTTATTGGAGGGAGAGAGGTCAGCAATGAAATAGGAGAAACAATATCTGATGCTGATATAGATATTTACACTACAGAGCGTTCTTCTTTAAACGGCGCTAACAATGCTTTCGCTTACGAAATACCCGTAACTAATGGTAGTTATACGATAAAGCTACATTTTGCTGAAATATACTTTACCGGTCAGCAGGGTAAAGGTGCAGATGGTCCTGGCAAACGCATCTTTGATGTTATTTTAGAAGGTGATACTATACTTGATGAATATGATATTAATGATGATGTTGGCTCTATGACTGCAGTTGTTAAGATCTTTGAAGACATACTTATTTCTGATGAAACCATTAATATTGATTTCTCCTCAACTATAAATAACCCTAAGATATCAGGTATTGAAATCTTAAGTTCTGAGGGAGAAGTTGTTATCAACGATTGTGAATGGAGAGAGGGAGAATTTGCTGATGCTCAATATGAGCATATTGAAGGACAGAGCGCGGTTGTGGACAATAAATTATATATGTTTGCTGCCGTAACTACGAATGGTGCAACCCAAGGAGCACAATATATAACCGTAGCTGATGACTCAGAAGTTTTTGATCCAAGTACGAATACATGGTCTGATATTACACCTATGCCCGGTGATCCTGATAACCCAAACGGCACTGGGACTACAACACATGCAGCCATGCAGGCCATTGGCGACGAGATATGGATGATAGGTGGATTTATTGGACCTCAAGACAATACCGTTACCCCTAAAATAAAACCAAGCCCTTCAAGCAAAGTCCAGATTTATAACACAAAAACCGATACCTATCGTGAAGGTCCAATTTTGCCATTCTTAGCAGCAGCAGGAGCTGCCACTTTAGTAGGGGATAACCTTCATTATTATGGAGGGTTAAAAACTAATGATAGAGATACAGGCTCTGAATTTCACTATTATCTGGACACAACTAACGAAGCTGCTGGTTGGATTCGACTTGCAGATATGCCAAACCCGAGATGTCATCTAGGAGGCACTAGTGTTGATGGTATTATATACGCAGTAGGTGGTCAATTCGGACATGATGGAGGACGTATCTTAACCAATTTGGTACATGCCTATGACCCACAAACCGATACCTGGATTCAAAAAGCAGATTTACCTGATACAACAACCGGAACTTATACAGCTGTAGATGAAGGTGGGGCTTCTCATTTTGAGATGGGAACTATCTCTCATAATGGAAAAATTATCGTCGCAGGTGGCATCAATCAGCGCAGAGAAATCATGGAATACGATCCAGCTCTTGATGAGTGGTCTGAGGTTTGTGTTCTTCCAGAAGATACAGCATTAACACCTACCGTGTTTGTATATGAAGATAAATTAATTGTTACCTGTGGAGGTCTTACTAATTGGTCGCCCACAAAGAAAACAAGATGGATTCCTATAGAAGCTTCAACTGTAGTACCACTTACTAGATTTGAAGCAGAAGATTATGATAATAAATCATCAAGTCCTCGCGTAGAAGTAAGTACCGCAGAAATAACGAACGTAGGCTTTATTACTAATAATGATTACTTGAGCTTTAATGATGTAGACCTTACTGGAATAAGCAGCTTTAATGCCAGAGTTTCTTGTAAACTTATTGGTGGTACAATAGAAGTTCGTTTAGGAAGTACCACAGGAACATTGATAGGTGAAGCATTTGTAGAAAATACAGGAGGAAACCTTGTATATGAAACGGTAAGTGGTGACTTAGATAGTGTAACTGGCGTAAATGATATTTATTTTGTTTTCACAGGAGGTAATAGTTGGTTATTTAATATAGACTGGTTCGAATTTTCTACAGCGATACCGACAAAAAGCGCAAAAAACATGGCAAAGACGGATATTGCTCCTATGCTAGCATATCCTAACCCATCTAATGGATTATTAACTATCGAAAATCTACCCGAAAAAGCAATCATAACATTATCAGATATATCAGGTAAAATAATAAAGATATCAGAATCCACTAATGGCACAACAAGACTATTAAACTTGAATACTTTAGATAGTGGGATGTATATTATTTCAGCAAATGGAGAGACTCAAACGATAATAAAAGAATAGTTTTTCGCTCGACTAACATATGAAAATAAACCACTATGGATTAAATTCTATAGTGGTTCATTATTACTACTAAAGACTTGTTACCAGTTTTATCTTCTTATAATGTAACACACAAAAGTTAATCCCATAGTACAATCAAAGATCAAAACGGACACCTAATGAAATATTATTCTGATCTATGGGTGCATTTTGAAAAACAGGAGACAGATCGTACTTAATGTACAAGGAAGCATCTCCAAAACCTAGATAGCCGCTTAACCCATATACTAAATCACTAGTATTATAATCGCTCTTAATCTTATCTTTAACTCGACTACCTTCCTCTTTATATTTTAACTTCTGTACTGTATTAATATTTAAGCCTGCATAACCTCCAAGGCCGATTTTAAATTTACCTGTAGTTCTATATCGTATCTTTTTATCTGTCTCCTCTACTTTTGAAGGACCAAATTCAAAATGCACAGGAATTACCAGATTATCCATTCTGAATTTTGATTTATCCAGATCGATAGCAAACTCTTCTAATTCTGTCTGATCTCCGCTCTGTACAAAAAATCTATTATCCGTTGGCTTTAATCCATTAGATTGATACGAAATACCATACTTCATTCGCATAAAATTTGAGTTTTTGAAAACTCTGGTTTGCCATGTCCAACCAATTTCAAAAAAACGACTTCCAGCAATTTTATAGTCAGAGTTATCAAGAGATCGATCATCACCTATTGTATTGTTAAGTCCAAACGCTAATGTAAGATGAGAAGTAGTTCTTTGATCATACACTATTTTTTTATCTTTACCGGTGTTTAGCTTCATCCCAACGATAATATCTCCATTATCCTCATCCAATGAACCTATACCTATTGATATTTTTCCTTGATTAAGATTGACATACTCAATATCATTACGTTGTAGTAAGGCAATTTGATTATCTACGATTGCTAATCGGTTCTCAATATTTAATGCATATTTTTCAGCTACTTTTTCTTTCAACTGCTTAGCATCTACAGCCGTAATCTCGTCATTCGCCAGTCGTTCATTTATGGCTTCTACCTCTTTCTTTAAGCCTTCTTTTTCAGATAAAATAATTTCTTCTTTTTGTTCTTCTAACTGCGCTATACTGCTATTAGAAACTTCTTGCGCACTTAAAATTTGAGCACATAAATACATCACCACTAACGTGGTATACATAACAACTGTTTTCATAAGGGTTTGATTTTTTCTGTATCCCCTCTCTTATAGAGAGGGGGAATTACAGATTTGATTGATGAATGTTTAATTTTCTCGTTCTGCTACCGCAGTTTTCACCTTTTGGAATCCTGATTTGAGCGCTTCAAAAACTCGATTCTTAAAGGTTTCGTCTAACTCTGTTTCTACGTCTAATAACAAAGCAGAAGCACTTATTGTATTTGATTTCACCGTATGTCGTGCGGTAATTTGTCGTTGCGCTTTTAATAGTAATTGATCAATTTCATTTGTAGTTATAGTACTATCATTTTTTTGAAGTTCTTTTATCTGTGAAACTACATTAGCTATATTTTTATCAGAAATTAAGGTTCCTTTAATTCGTGTTTCATGATTTTCCTGCGCCGGATTAAGACTATCAGCTACTTCTGCAAATACACTATTTTTTTTCTCTATTACTGCCAGTTTATCAACCATCAACTCGTGATTAGTATGCTTATTAAACAAAATATGTTTCTTTGAAGATACAACGTGATTCACTCCAGATACTTCTGGCTGATGATACAATTTCTTCTTTTTATTCTCCAAACCTTCAGTTTTTTCAGAACTTACTATTTTCTTGCTATTCTTATTTTCTAACAATTCCTCATTTTTTATTTTTTCTAATTCTTTATTAGAAGTATCCACCAATTGAGGATATTTAGAATCAGAGGTATTCTTATTATTAAAGAACACAGAAGTTAAAATTAATACACCTACTATACTTGCAGCAATTACATACCAATGTGTACCGGAGTTCCTTTTTTTCCTTTCTAGCATATCCATTTGATTGGAAAGCTTTTCCCAAGAACCCTTTGAGGGTTTTATAGCGCGTTGCTCCAACTTTTCTTTTATACTATCTTCAAATTTTAATGGTGCCATTGCTAATATTATTTTGTTGATTTACCTTATGTTGTAACGCTTTTCTTGCTTTAAAAAGCTGAGTTTTAGAAGTACTTTCAGTGATCCCTAACATACTTGCTATCTCTTGATGCTTATATCCTTCTATAGCATATAACACAAACACCATTCTATATCCATCTGATAATTCGTCTATCAATTCTTGAATTTGCTCCACCTCTAATTCTGTATTGATATGATCCCAGGATGCTTCTTTATATGTCTGTATATCTTCTGTAAAAAACACCTTTTTTTCTTTACGCAGAAAAGAAATTGCCTCTCGTATCATAATTCTTCTTATCCAGCCCTCAAAACTCCCTTCAAACTTAAAAGTATGCAAGTTTATAAATACCTTTAAAAATCCACTAAGCATTACCTCTTCTGCAAAATGAACATCACGAATGTACTGTCTGCAAACACTTAACATTTTAGGCGCGTGGGTATCAAATAAATGTTGCTGAGCATCCCTATGTTGCTTTGCTGCTTTTTTTATCAGCTGAGTTTCATTTTTGTAAAATTGTATTATTTTCAAAATTAAAAATCAATTCGTTAGACTTCCTATTTACATAGACGATACAAATACAAAAAAAGTTGCCTGGGGCAGGTGAAAAAAAATAAAAAAAAACCTTAACGCCTGTTTACAAGTAATTTATACTAAAAAAAATAAAAGATAAAATATGGATATGGTTAAAAAAATCTTATTGATCATCATTTTTATTTAATACTCCTTAAAGATTATTCTGGATATAATTTCTTTTTAATAAGAATTGAGATCCACAAACTAACTAAATTACAATAATAGCTCTCAGTTTGTACTGAAAAAAATATCGAAGTTTACAAGGGCTATATTTACTTTTTACGATCGATAACGTATGTGACCATAAGTTCTAGCGATGATCTATATTCAGATTCAGGGTATTCTGATAGTAATACGAGAGCTTCTTCTTTAAACTGATGCATTACTTTTATAGCGTACTCCAGTCCACCACTCAATTTCACAAAATCAATAACTTCTTTGACCCGCTTCTTGTTTTTATTATGGTTTTTTACAGAATTTATAAGCCATCGCTTTTTTTCTTTCGAGCAACTATTTAACGTATAAATTAACGGTAAAGTCATTTTTTGCTCTTTAATATCTATTCCGGTGGGCTTTCCGATAGCTTCATCTCCATAATCAAATAAGTCATCTTTAATCTGAAATGCCATTCCGATAAGCTCACCAAATTTACGCATTCTTTCTACGTCTTCAGAATCTGGTTCTACAGAGCAAGCTCCTAGACTACAACACGCAGCGATTAATGTAGCTGTCTTTTGTCTGATAATCTCATAATAAATCTCTTCTGTAATATCTAGGTTTCTTGCTTTTTCTATCTGCAAAAGCTCTCCTTCGCTCATCTCACGAACAGCAATAGATATAATTTTCAGTAAATCAAAATCCCCATTGTCAATAGAAAGAAGTAAACCTTTTGACAATAAATAGTCCCCTACCAATACGGCTATTTTATTTTTCCATAACGCATTGACAGAGAAAAAACCTCTACGACGGTTAGAATCATCTACTACATCATCATGTACTAGCGTTGCTGTATGTATTAATTCTATGACAGATGCCCCCCGGTATGTTCGTTCATTAATTTCTCCACCCGACACCATTTTAGAAACCAAAAACACAAACATAGGGCGCATTTGTTTTCCTTTTCTATTGACGATGTAATGCGTAATTCTATTAAGCAAAGCTACTTTAGAAATCATGGATTGCGAAAACTTTTGTTCAAAAAGTTCCATCTCATCAATAATTGGCAGTTTTATTTGCTCTACGACTTTCAATCCAGAATATTTGATTTTTAAGAATGCTAAGATACCACAATCTCCTATGAGCATCAAATCGCTATCTAAATAATTTAGATTAGAAACTATGATCCATTATATTAGAATTATTTATGATTTATTTGCCAATTGCCCACAAGCAGCGTCAATATCTTTTCCTCTACTTCTTCTAACATTGACCACAAAACCTCTGGATTCTAACCCATTTATGTATGATTGAATAGCATTAGTAGAAGCTTGCTGAAATTCTCCATCATCGATGGGATTGTATTCAATCAAATTCACTTTACAAGGGACATAAGAACAAAATTGAATTAATGCATCGATATCTTCCTGTCTGTCATTGATCCCTTCCCAGACTACGTATTCATAAGTGATTCGACTTTTAGTCTTCTGATACCAGTATTGTAAAGATTCTTTAAGGTCTGATAATGGGAAATTCTTATTAAATGGCATGATATTAGTCCTTACTTCGTCAATTGCAGAATGTAATGAAACGGCTAGCTTGAATCTCACCTGGTCATCCGCCATTTTCTTAATCATTTTGGGCACTCCTGAGGTAGAAACGGTAATTCTTTTTGGAGACATCCCTAACCCTTCTGAAGAAGTAATCTTATCAATAGCTTTTAGCACATTGTTATAGTTCATAAGAGGTTCTCCCATTCCCATAAAAACAATGTTGGACAGAGGACGGTTATGATATAATCTACTCTCATTATCGATAGCAATTACCTGATCATAGATTTCATCAGGGTTTAGATTTCTCATTCTTTTTAATCTGGAAGTAGCACAAAATCTACAATCCAGACTGCACCCTACCTGAGAAGACACACAGGCAGTAGTTCTTGTAGGTGTAGGAATCAAAACAGATTCTACAACCAAATCATCATGAAGTCGAACCGCATTTTTAATGGTACCATCACTACTACGTTGCATTTGATCTACCTGAATATGGTTAATCACAAAGTTTTCCTGAAGCATTTCTCGTGTTGCTTTAGAAATATTGGTCATAGCTTCAAAACTATGAGCACCCTTACTCCAAAGCCATTCATAGACCTGATTACCTCTGAAAGCCTTATCTCCATTGGCCTCAAAAAATGTACGTAATTGTTCTTTTGTTAAGGCTCTAATGTCCTTCTTTTTTGACTTCATTGCTCTACAAAAATAGGAAAGATTACCGTTAATTAACTAGCTTCCTTGGTAAACTTATGATGATTTGACATACAAAAAATGCCTCAGTAAGATACGTGCTGAGACATTTTTATACTATACCAAATCGTTTGTCAAACAAACTTATTCTGATTTCTTAGAATTTAACAGTCTTATAATCTGTTTTTTCTTCTTTTATTCTTAACCACTGGTGTGTACCTCCACTACCTTTATACTTTACATTAAGAATATTAGGGTTATCTTCTTCAATCCATATCTGGCAATCAGAGACAGAACCGTCTTTTATATTGGTGTATTTACCATCTACGAATTTACCATCTCCCTTAGCTTGTAGATTTTTAAGAATTACTAAACCTTCTACTTTCTGATTTTTATCATCACCTGTACAATCATAACAAATATTATCCTTTTCTGATTGACGTAACATCTCTTCAATTGCTCCAAAAACTTTTTTCTTTATCATATACAGTTGCACTGTACTAGTAGCAACTCCAGTTTCTTTATCTACAGCCTTCCATTTTCCTAAAACAGGATTAACCGGCATGGCAGCTAATAAATCTTCTTTTAGCTCTGCATTGATAGGGTTACTCCCTAGCCAAATTTTGAAAAATGCTTTCTTAAATTCTAAATCTCCAACAGATCCAAGTGATTTCTTATTTTTAGTAATTGCGAGACCTTTGCCTTTTAGATATACAATTCTAAATATATCATATCTATTAATTTCTTTAGGAATAAGATTCAAAAAATCTCTTATTTGATCCTCAAAGAGATAACTATTACCATCTGTTGCTCGTTCTAAACCATTTCTAAATAATTCTTTTAAATCTTCTGTAGAAAGAGATCCTGATGTAATCTTTACTGTTAGTGCCATAGTAGCGTCTTTTTCTGCTACCATAATTCCATCTTGTGCTCCATCTACTTCAAAATCCAGATATAAACCTATCGCGTAATACTTATCACGATTTCCCGCACCATTGAGCATTAGTTCATTTCCTTCAAAAGTATCAATATCATTAAATTGAATACCCCCTTCTACTTTAGTCTGACTAAAACAAACTGTGTTAATAAAAAGTAGTACTAAAAATAATTTTGTTTTCATATTGTAAAAATTAAATTAAATTCTTTATTCGAAATTGTTAGCAAATTTAAATCTTAAATTATAACAACGATTCTAGAGCAAGAATCGTACCAATCAAATTTCGTTAAAGCGCAAAAATAGTCGTTAATCAACTTATTTTACCCTAAAACATGTTAAATTTCATAATTTTTAGATATTTCGCAAAACTATCATCTTAATACAATAAAGATCATAGCATAATATTAAAAAAGGTGATAATATGAAATTATCACCTTTATTTTTTACATCTTAAATCGCTAATAATTATATAATTAACATAGCATCGCCATAAGAATAGAACTTATATTTTTCTTTTACTGCTTCTTCATAAGCCTTGAAAAGAAAATCATGACCTGCAAATGCAGAAACCATCATTAATAATGTTGATTTTGGTGTATGAAAATTAGTAATCATACTATTGGCAATACTAAAATCATACGGAGGGAAAATAAATTTATTAGTCCATCCTCCAAATTCATTTAGCGTATTATCTGAGGAGACAGAACTTTCTAATGCTCTCATTACAGTTGTTCCTACTGCACACACCCTCTGCTTTCGTTGTATACCTCTATTTATAGTATCTACAGCGCCAGGTGTTACGTATGCTTCTTCACTATCCATCTTATGTTTAGATAAATCCTCAACTTCTACAGGATTAAATGTACCTAATCCTACATGTAGTGTTACTTCTGCAAACTCTACTCCTTTTATCTCCAAACGCTTCATTAAATGTTTAGAAAAATGTAATCCAGCTGTAGGTGCAGCTACCGCTCCTTCATTTTTAGCATAAATGGTTTGATATCGTTCTTCATCTTCTGGTTCTGCTTCTCGTTTTATATATTTAGGTAAAGGTGTTTCTCCCAGATCTGTAAGCTTTTGTCTAAATTCATCATATGAACCATCATATAAAAAACGTAATGTACGCCCTCTGGAAGTAGTATTATCGATTACCTCTGCTACTAAACTCTCGTCATCTCCAAAATATAATTTATTACCAATACGTATTTTACGTGCCGGATCAACCAATACATCCCAAAGTCTTGTCTCTGGATTTAATTCTCTTAATAAAAACACTTCAATTCTAGCTCCCGTCTTTTCTTTATTACCATATAATCTGGCAGGAAAAACTTTTGTGTTATTAAGAACCATAACATCATTAGGCTCAAAATAATCGATAAGATCCTTAAAATATTTATGTTCTATTGTTTGTTCTTTTCGATTAAGAACCATTAATCGTGCTTCATCTCTATTTTCTGAAGGATACTCTGCTAATAATTCATCAGGTAGTTCAAAACTAAAATGTGATAACTTCATGGGTGTTTATATTTTTAGAAGATACAAATATACAATCTCACACTATGGGTTGTCAAGTAAATACTCATATATCTTTTTAGAATTCATTTGATTTGAATCCTAACTTTTTTAAATCTGTCCAAAAATCGGGATATGATTTTGATACAACATTCGCATTTTCTATTCTTAATGAAGTTCTCAAGGCTAATGGAGCAAATGCCATCGCCATTCGATGATCATTATAGGTTTCAATAGAAACATCCGGGGTTATTGATACGCGTGTTGCCAGTCTTAATGAATCCTCTGTGATAGTAACTTGCCCTCCTAATTTTTCTATCTCTACTTTTAAAGCGACTAATCTATCAGTCTCTTTTATTTTGAGCGTATGCAAACCTGTTAGATAACAGGCGATTCCCAAACCAAAACAAGTAACTGCAATAGTTTGTGCAATATCAGGAGAGTTTGATAAATCCAACTCAATGACCTTAGTAACTTTAGGAAGTGGTATTTTAGTTAATGTAATTTTATGGTTATCAAACGTTGTCTGTACACCTAAGTTTTGATAAAAATCAGCTAGTGCCGCATCACCCTGATAGCTCTCTTTTTTATAACTACCGATCGTGACCATTGCTGCTTCTGACAAAGCTACAATACTATAAAAATAAGATGCCGAACTCCAATCTGACTCTACCACCATCAATTTTGGGGATACTACTTTAACATGTGGAATTCTAATAGTATTATCTACAAAAGTGCCTTCTATTCCTACATCATTTAATAAATTTAGAGTCATTTTAATGTAAGGAACAGAAGTTATTTTTCCTTTTAAGTTAATTTCTAACCCCTCAGGCAACGAAGAAGCAATTAACATTAAAGCAGAAATATATTGACTACTTACATTTGCTGCTAAAGAGACACTATTTGTTTTAGGATGCTTTCCTATAATTTTAATAGGAGGATATCCTTTATCTTTTTCGTATGTAATTTCACATCCTAATTGTTCTAATGCTTCTACCAGTATCTTAACAGGTCGTTCCTGCATTCTTTTACTGCCAGTCAATACAGTACTTCTACCATTATTTACCGCAAAATAAGCAGTAAGAAAACGCATAGCAGTTCCTGCGTGATGAATATCGATTAATTCAATTTCGCTTGCTAATGCTTTTTTCATTAATTGAGAATCATCGCTATTGGATATATTCTCAATTTCTATTTCAGGATACAACGATTGTAATATAAGTAATCTGTTTGTTTCACTTTTAGATCCTGTAATCTGTATTTCAGTATTCCTTATATTGGAAATCTGGTCTAATTTCAAATTCATGTTACTGTTTCGCTTTACGTTTTCTTAATTCAAAATAATATGCCATTATAGTTCCGTATAAAAAACCACCAACTATTCTGGAGATTGCATATCTGATCCAACGTCCATTATCAATCTTCTCGGCTACAAATGTATCAAATTCTAAACCTCTATATTGCAAAAAGTGCTCTACAATACTAAAAATTATAATAAAACCAACAGCAATCAGAAATACCGATTTCCAATATGTTTTTGATGTAATGATTGAAGTAAACATTATTTTAATTTCTCATTAGCATGATGACGATCGTGATCTCTTTTCGTCTTTATATCCATTTTTTTGTCAAAAGCATCTTGCAGGTTTACACCCGTTTGATTTGCTAAACACAAAACTACAAATAACACATCCGCCAGCTCTTCTCCCAGATCTTTATTCTTGTCACTTTCTTTTTCGCTTTGCTCTCCATAACGTCGTGCAATAATTCTAGCTACTTCCCCTACTTCTTCTGTAAGTTGTGCCATATTTGTCAATTCATTAAAATAACGCACTCCATGTGTTTTAATCCACTCATCAACAGTCTTTTGCAAATTCTGAATATCCATAACCTATATTTTTTTTAACACTACTTGCTCTCCTTCCTTTTCTATCAACATATTATAAAACTCTTTAATTACAGGATATTGTTCTGCAGGAATTAAAGATGCATTTATAGTTTCATCTACTACTAATTGAATCATTCCGTTAACATAATTAGATTGATATGTAAAAGCACCCATATTATCAGGCAATTTGAAAACTCCTGCTACGGGAGATTCTACAACTTCATATCCTTCTGGAATTTTTATATTTATCATATATTTATTAGAAAAACCATAACCAAAGTCCACAGGATATTTTCGCTCATCTGACTTAAACACATTTTCTTTATCCTTTAGAAATAATAAAGGAGAGAAAAACATCTCATCTTCTATTAGCTCTACCTGATCTTCTGTAACAAAATCAAATCGTTCACTAACGCCTTTACCATACTCCTGCATACCCTTAATAGTATATGTTTCTAATTCATTGATTTCATATTCTTTTTGAATACGACTCGCATTATCAACATCTTTCTTATTTCCATAAGCTACTCTAAAATCATGCGCAAGATAATCCAAATGTATCACATTAAACTTTCCTTTTACAAATCCCTGTTCATCAATCTCACAGAGTATTCTATAATTATTAACAGAAGGCTTTTGAGGTCTTAACTGAATATCTTGCGAAGTCCCATTTTTAGCTATTACTCTAGCCGTTCCTCTAATTACTCTATCTGGTAAGACATTAGGTTCTCCGTACTTATCTGTAGCATCCAGATATTGAATACTACCATCTGGAAGTTTCACTCTTGCGATCACGTAATTAAATCCATCTAAAGTTGGAAACAAATGAAATAAACGATCTGCAGTATTTACTAAAACCGGATTAGCATCTACTCTTGCATAAGACAACATAGAAGTAAGCATTAAATTTATCTCAGCCGCATTTCCTGTTCCATTTTGATATGCCTTTTTTACCCCATCTCTAGTATACACAGAATTTCTCTTATTCCAAGTCATTTTTTTCTTTACAAACTCAAAAACCTTTTGAGTTTTCACAAACTCGTTACTTATTCCAGCTAACAATTGATCAATATCCTCTTTGTAGTACGTAATTTTCTTTAATTCTTTACCAAAACTTGATCGCTCATAGATAGTTTTGGCAACATTTTCCCAAGTTGTAGCATAACTCTTTACAGGACTATTAGGGTACGCAGTATATGACAACTCAAAAACTATAGAAGATAAGTAATTACTGGGATTACCAGAAAAAGGCTCTTCCTTAAATGCAGGGACATCCGAAGAAGAAATTGAATATGTATTAATTTTGTAATCTAAATCATTACTATTATAATTAGTTTGAGAAACATTATTATTTGTTGTTCTAGATTTTGAAACAAAGGTAATTTTACCATTTTTACTAGATTCTTTTAAACTTATAGGTAAATATCCTGTAGTAAACTTCTTGAAATTAAAATATTCAGGGCTTTCAAAACTAACTTCTAGTTTTTTTATCGGAATTTCATATTGAAGGTATAATCTATCTATATTAAATACATAAGGAGAAATAATTTTATATTTATATTCTACAACACACCCTTCCTTAAGTGATGGCATTGTAAATCTAACCTCATCACGATTTTCATGTATTTCATTCTTAAATATCCCTTCTTTTTTTAATTTTGTCTCTATTACATTACCATTTACCAATGTATATGTAACTCCTTTTAATCCTTTGAATTCTTCTTCTTTACTTTTCTTTTTATATAAAGAAATACGATTTGTCGCATGCTTAAAACCTTCTTTTTTATAAAATTTTACGCGCTTGAAAACTTCTGTTACTAAGTCAAAGGAGTTTTCTGTTTGATTAAAAACAAATTCTACTTTTCTATCTTCGTACAACACAGCAGCGCTCGCTGAACTATCCAAAGAATAAGCGGTTTCTAATAATTCTTCTTTTGAAACTTTACCGAATTTATAATTTTGTCCATATATCCCTGTTGATACAACAAGAATCACTCCAATGATTATCTGATTTAAATTTCCCATTATTTAGTTGATTATTGTAGTTGTTTTAGTACTATTTTAGATTTATCAATTTTCTTAATTTGTTGTCTAAAGGTTCTATATGTTTCGTATTCTTCTTTAGCATATACTCCATCATTTATTTTCAAAACCCTCTTAAATTGTAGCTGAGTATCGTTTACTTTTTCTAATTGGCTTGAAAAACTTCCAAAATCGGTTTCTATAGTTTTCTTCTCTGGCAATGAAACATCATAGCCTTCTGGAATTGTAATCAAATATTCATCAGTATCAACAAACCCTCTGGATATCACTAAAGGTCTTTTTCTATCTGCATATTTAGGCAGATTAGTATCTTCTCGGTTAAACATATTAGGGATTAGTAACAATCTGTTTCCTGCTTTAGTAATATAGTTTGTAGCATTTATCTTTAGCTTTTCACGAAATAAAATATCTTCTCTATCATTACTAAGTTCTATAGAATCAATGTTCATATCATTAATATAGCTCCAGTACTTTTTATAGTGTTGTTTCTGGTCCTTTAACGGTTTTAATTCCTCGTGATACCTATGACTATATTGAATCCCTTTGGATTGCATTTCAACAACAGCACTTATAGATCTATCCTCTGATAATATGACAGTTGCTTTTGTATCTAGCGTACTCTCTTCTGGTTCGTATTTTTTGGTATGCTTAATCTCTCCTCCTTCTGGTTTTATGACTAGGACATCTCTATCATCAGTAAAATCTCCAATAAAATTAAAAGGTGTTGTTTGACTTGTACATTCTAACCAAATATCTTCTTCTTCATCTGGAATATTAAGAATCACATGATTCCCTTGCATGGATGCAAATTCTTTTTGAATGTTTCGTTTTCTCTCTCCTGCGTATACCACCGTATAATAAGATGTTATATCCTGAGAATCTAATAATGCTTTTGTATAGTTAGTTAATGCCTTACAATCTCCATATCCCAGACGATCTACATCGGCTGCCATCATTGGCATCCAGCCACCAATTCCCAACTGGATGCTAATATATCTGGTTTTATCCTGCACATATTTATAGATGCGTTTAGCCTTCTCCTTATCAGAATTGGCATCTGCAACTAATTGAGTGACTTTCTTGATGGTTTTCTCAGATAACTGATCACGACCAGCAACTAGATAATCATATTGCCATTTCCCAAAAGTTTTCCAATCTTCCCCTATACCATCAACGCCTTGTAATGAAAACTCGCTTAATGCTACCATAGCTATTGGAGCTGTATTTAAATATGATGGACTATATACTTCATAGGATATTACAGGTACATTAGACATAGTGTATGATATTTCCTGATCGGTTGTATATTTCTCAATTGAGAAATTCTTAAAATTAATTTCTTTAGACCTTAGCGGAACCCCCGAACTGTTAATAATCTTATACGTTGATTTTTGAACACTATGTCCAGACCCTATAATAGGCATCCAGGATTGAATAAATGCCGTAGAGGATCTATCTACCTCACTTTCAAAAACCAAAGTATATGGATATTTAGTAGGAATATACTCTATATACTTATATCTATCATCTCCAGCTAAAGAAGAACCATCATATACGCTTCTATCTTCAAAATCCTTCTTTTTGTATTTTTTTATCTCTTTACCTACTGCATCGTATATGGTGACTTGCAGCTTGTTAATTTTTATCAAAGGATCATATCTCTCTAGTTTATCAGCGTATTGCTCTCCAGACTTATTAAGAACGGTAACAGCTCTTCTAGTTCTAACGGAAACTGAACTCATTGAATTAATTACAATCTCAACAGCCTCTGATCGCACAATAGCATCAGCATTTTTAGTGAGTACCGAATCTAAAAGAATAGCTTGGAAGTTAAAATTGTCTTGTGCAGAAATTTTCATGTAAGCACATAGAAAAACTGCAACTAGAATTAGTTGTGTATTTTTTTGCATGTATCTAATTTATTTTGGGGTAGGTTATTAATTATATTTACTCTTTACTCTTTATTTTTTGTATCAATTAGTATGGTCACAGGTCCATCATTAAGCAATGATACTTTCATATCTGCTCCAAACATTCCCGTCCCTACTTTTTTACCTAAATCAATTTCTAATTGCTTTACAAATTTCTCATACAAAGGAATTGCTATCGCAGGTTTTGCTGCTTTAATGTAACTGGGCCTATTACCTTTTTTTGTACTTGCCTGTAAAGTAAATTGACTCACAACAATTACCTCGCCATTTACTTCAATAAGACTTTTATTCATTACATTTTCATTATCATTAAAAACTCTAAGACGGCTTATCTTACCGGATAACCATTGGATATCATCATCACCATCTTGTTCTTCAATCCCCACAAGGATCAGTAATCCCAAATTTATCTCTGAAATTTTTTTTCCGTCTACTGTAACTGAAGCCTCAGAAACTCTTTGAATAACTACTCTCATAAGTTAACGCTATACTTAATAGTGTCTGTAATCTCGTTTTTGTTACCCTCTAATCTCAAAAAAAATAACAAAATCTATAAAAAGCTTGAATTTTTAAAATATTCATATGAGTTAACTTTACATGACAGACACCGGGATTGGGCTCTAAAATCGGGGCAAATTTAGGTAAAAATTAGTAAGATTTATGATACTATTAGAAGTATATTTCTTACAAAAAATCATGTAGAATAGGTTCTGAGAGAGTTATTCGAACTTAATCTTCAGTATCGTAGTTATTTTTTCTGTAATGTTCTTCTTCCCCTTCTAGGATTTGCAAATAACTTTTATATCTGGACCAGGCAATTTCTTCATTATCCAATGCTATTTTCACAGCACATTTAGGTTCGTTGACGTGCATACAGTTATTAAACTTACAATCTGATTTAAGCTCAAAAAACTCAGGAAAATATCCACCTAATTCTTCTTTATCCATATCAACGATACCGAAACCTTTAATCCCAGGAGTATCAATGATTTTAGCATTAAAACTAAGATCAAACATCTCTGCAAATGTAGTTGTATGCTGTCCTTGTTGGTGTTGCTCACTAATCTCTGCTGTCCTCAACGATAATCCGGGTTCTATGGCATTAACCAGTGTAGATTTACCTACGCCACTATGCCCTGAAAACATACTGACTTTACCTTCCATCATTGCCTGTACCTTATCAATATTTTTACCTGTTTTTGCTGAAATACCTATACAATCGTATCCTATTTTACGATATAATGCTGCTAAATATTTAATCTCCAGCGTTTCTTCTTCTGTATAAGTATCGATTTTATTAAAAAGTAATACTGCTTTTATATCATAAGCTTCTGCTGTGACTAAGAAACGATCAATAAATGAGGTAAAAGTAGGTGGATTATTAAGGGTAACCAATAAAAAACCTATATCGATATTTGCCGCAATAATATGTGTTTGTTTTGATAAGTTTACAGACTTACGAACGATATAATTATGGCGCTCGTGTATATTTTCAATTACACCTGTTTCCTGATCATTTTTAGATTCTAATGTAAAATCCACCACATCTCCTACAGAGACCGGATTGGTACTTTTAATATCTTGAAGTCTAAATTTACCTTTGATACGACATTCATATGCTTTCCCGTTATCAGTTTTAACGGTGTACCAGCTTCCGGTAGATTTATAAACAGTACCAATCATTAGTTATATATATATTTTTGAAGGTCAAATTTCATATGTACAAAGATGCAAATTTAAGTGCTTTCATAT
Organism: Aquimarina addita; assembly: GCF_039539305.1. Classification (NCBI taxonomy): domain Bacteria; kingdom Pseudomonadati; phylum Bacteroidota; class Flavobacteriia; order Flavobacteriales; family Flavobacteriaceae; genus Aquimarina; species Aquimarina addita. The sequence goes on from NZ_BAABCW010000012.1 coordinate 57,345, forward strand.
GCTTATTACATTATTTTTTTTGACTATAGCGTTATTTCAGGACTAAACAAGTTTCTACAAAAAAAATCTGACAATAAATGCCAGATTTTTTCTATAAAAATATAATCTTTATAATAACAACAAATTCTCTTACTAAGACTTTGCGATACTCTCCTGATGATTAATAGACTCTTGATGAATCGCCTTATAAATTCTTAAGATAAATTCTTCACTCAACCCATTAGCTTCACCTTCCAAAATCATTCTTCCTAAAATTTCATTCCATCTTTTTGATTGAAGAATTGCAACATTTTGCTTTGCTTTTGCCTTTCCGATACTATCAGAAATTTTCATTCTTTTGGCTAATACATCTAATAATTGATTATCGGCAATATCAATCTTAGCGCGCAACTCACTTAATGTTCGTTGGTAAGCCTCATCAACTCCAACTTCTTTACGAATTTTAAGATCTTTCATAATCTGGATCAGGGTATCTGGAGTTACCTGCTGAGCTGCATCACTCCAAGCATTGTCAGGATCATAATGCGACTCCACAATAAGTCCGTCAAAATTTAGATCCAGAGCTGTCTGCGAAAGATCAAAAATCAAATCTCTTCTTCCTGCAATATGAGAAGGATCCAGAATCAATGGTAAATCCGGGAAACGGTTTTGTAAATCAATAGGGATTTGCCATTCTGGTATATTACGGTATTTTGTTTTTTCATATGTAGAAAATCCTCTATGGATAACCCCTAGATTTTTAACATCACATGTATAAAAACGCTCTACAGCTCCTAACCATAAGGACAAATCAGGGTTGATAGGATTTTTAACTAATACGGGGTTATCAATCCCTCTACACGCTTCTGCAATATCCTGAACAATAAAAGGTGAAACTGTACTTCTTGCTCCTATCCACAGGATATCTACACCATGTTCTAATGCTAACTCTACGTGATGAGGATTGGCAACTTCTGTTGCTATTTTCATGCCGGTTTCTTCTTTAGCCCGTTGTAACCATTTCAATCCAAGAGCTCCAACTCCTTCAAAATTGCCAGGTCTTGTTCTTGGTTTCCAAATTCCTGCACGCAATACTGTAGCATCAGAATCTTTAAGTTGGTGTGCTATTTTTACCACCTGATCTTCTGTCTCTGCACTACAAGGACCTCCAATAACCAAAGGATGGTCCAGATTGTATTCATCCAGCCAGTTTCTAAGTTCTTTTTTATTTTCCATAGTATGTATGAGTTTCTAGTTCTTGGTTAAATTTTTATTTCAATTATTTATTTATCTGTTTTAAGCTCTATTTAAAGGCTACGAATCTCTCTTCCTGAAAGTCATATAAGGATGTGTTTATTTTTCTCTTTATGACCAGATATACTTATTTTTTTCTTTCAAACAATCCCTTTCAAGATAGTTTTGATGTGATTAGTATCTTCCATTTCTTTATGAATCTTTTCAAAATTATCATTTTTCATCAATTCTTTAAACTGGGTAAGATTTGCGATATATTCTTCCAGCGTTTCTATCACATTCTTCTTATTATCTTTAAAAATAGGTGTCCACATAGCTGGTGAACTCTTAGCTAATCGAACAGTAGATGCAAATCCACTACCAGCCATATCAAAAATATCCCGTTCATTTTTTTCTTTTTCAATGACTGTTTTACCTAACATAAAAGAACTTATGTGAGATAAATGAGATACATAAGCAATATGTTTATCGTGAGAAGCTGGATCCATATATCGAATTCGCATACCCAGTCTCGTAAAAATCTCCATGCCACGTTCTTGTAATTTAAAAGCGGTTTTCTCTACTTCGCAAATGATATTTGTTTTTCCTCTATACAAATTCGCAATGGCAGCCTGAGGTCCAGAATATTCTGTCCCCGCAATAGGATGCGCTGCTAAATAATTCCTTCTTTTAGGGTGATTCCTAATTGAACTACATAATTTTTCTTTAGTAGATCCTACATCAAATACCAAACATTCATCAGTTACCTGGTTCAGAATCTCAGCTAAAATTTTTACTGTTGCATCTACAGGTATTGCAACGATGACTACGTCTGCTTTGTATATATCGTCGAGAGATGATTTCTTATCAATAAAACCTAATGACATTGCTTTATCCAGATACTGTGCACTTATATCAACACCATATATTTCTGCTTCATTAAAAGCAGCTTTGATGTCAATCGCAAATGACCCTCCTATTAATCCAACTCCAATTATAAATACCTTCATTTTTAGTATGACTTACACTTTTTGATTTACGACTGTATCATGAGCTCCCATTTCATGGTTCTTTAATCTACTTAAGGCTTTCTCAATATTTTCTTTGGTTACGCATAGTGAAAAACGGATGTATCCTTCACCATTGCTTCCAAAGATAGCACCTGGTGTTATAAAGACGCTATATTTGTGCAAGATAGTATCTATAAATTCTATACTATCGGTTCCAGCTGGTAATTTAGCCCACACAAACATTCCTGCTGCAGTTTTATCATAAGTACAGTTAAGAACCTCGGCTAATGACCATATCCATTCTCTTCTTTCCTTATAGATAGTATTCATTTTTGTATACCAGTGATCAGAAATCTGTAAAGCAGCAATTGCTCCTTTCTGAATTCCCTGAAACATCCCGCTATCCATATTACTTTTTACCTTAAGGATAGCATTAATCTTATCCTGACCTCCACTGACCATACCTACTCGCCACCCAGCCATATTAAATGTTTTACTTAACGAATTTAATTCGAGTGCTACGTCTTTTGCACCTTCCAGCGATAACAAACTGACAGGTCTATCATTTAGCACAAAACTATAAGGGTTATCATTAATTAGCAGGATATTATGTTCTTTTGCAAAAGCAATCAGCTTTTTAAACAAATTCAAGTTAGCCGCAGCTCCTGTAGGCATATGTGGATAATTAACCCACATTATTTTAACCTTACTTATATCTTGCTCCGATAATTTTTTAAAATCAGGTTCCCAATTATTTTCTAACGTGAGGTCATAGTATACCGGCTCTGCTCCCACTAATTTAGTCACTGATGTATATGTAGGATATCCCGGGTTAGGAATTAATACCTGATCGCCTTCATTTAGATAAGCTAAAGAAATATGCATAATCCCTTCTTTAGAACCCATAAGGGGTAAAATTTCATTTTCAGGATTTAGTATAACTTGATATTTAGCACTATAAAAATCTGCAATTGCCTTTCTCAGCTCTGGCAGCCCCTGATAGCTTTGATACTTATGAGCTCCATCAACAAGGACAGCATCCTGAATCGCTTGCACTACTTCTTTTGGCGGATCTAAATCCGGGCTACCAATAGCCATATTAATAATGGGGTTACCAGCAAGTGCAAGTGCACGTACTTCTCTCAATTTTGTGGAGAAATAGTACTCTTCTACAGTTTCTAATCTATTTGCAGTTTGGATATTCATCCTTTTTGATTTTTATATTCACCCAGAACTTTTAATTCCAGTGCTATTATTTTTAATATAGAAAGTGCTTTTTTATAATCTTCATATTGATTAAAAGTAACATCTACAAAGAAAGAATACACCCACGGTTTCTCGATAACTGGTAATGATTGAATCTTAGTAAGATTTAATCGACAATCACTCATTACATTTAGTACGGTAGCTAAGCTTCCTCTTTTATGATCTGTCAAAAACTTTAGTGAAGCTTTATTAATATCTTTTTTATCTACACCAGAATCTTCTCTGGTATTCAGAATAAAAAATCGGGTACTATTAGACTTGATAGTCTGGATTTCTCGTGCTAAAATATTCAATTGATAAATATTGGCAGCGGTTTCTCCTGCGACAGCAGCGACTCCTTTCAGTCCTTGCTCCCGGATTCTTTTTGCTACATCAGCAGTATCCGCATCTTCCACTAACTTAATATGCGGTAATCCTCTAAAAAATTCTTTGCATTGAAGTAATGCCATAGGGTGAGAGTAGACTTCTTTAATATCACTAATCTCTTGATTCTCTAATGCCATTAAACAATGGTGTATTGGCAAAAAATACTCTCCGCTAATTGTAAGTTGGTGTTCGTCTATATAAGCATAATTGGGTATTATTGATCCTGCAATAGAATTTTCAATTGCCATCACAGCATCAGTGCTCGTTCCATTTTCCAGACTATTTACCACATCCTGAAAAGACATGCATTCTAACACATTTACATCTGAGCCAAAATAAGCGTGTGCCACACCATGGTGATAGGATCCTTTTACGCCTTGAATTGCCACTTTCTGAACTTCAAAATCATGTACAGAAGTATTTTCTTTACCAGATGTTATTTGTTGATCGATTTTTTTCATTCTCTATTATCAAACTAACTTAACGAAGATCAAAAATCATAATTATCTTGATTGTTGCCAACGTACTCATTCACTTATTACTAAAAAAAAATCCCGATTTTCATCGGGATTTTAGTTTTATAAATTTTTATTTATCTACATAACAATCCCTTTTCAACTTTTAAAATAAAAGAAGAAAAAGTAAAATCGATTCCAAGTAAATAAATTATTCATTTCTGTTTTTTGTCGGTTGCTAAATTAGCTAAAAGTATTTCTATTCAAAGTTTTTTTTTGTTTTTTTCATCATATAACCTCCATTATCATGATATTCTAAAATTAGAAGCCATATCTATATCATATTTTAAATAAAAACTAACAATTACTATTAATCTTCTAAAATTGAAAACACTAACAAACGTTCGTATTTAAATCACATTCAGCTCCTTACCTATTTTAGTAAAAGCCTCTACCGCCTTCACGAGATGGCTACGATCATGTGCTGCTGATAGTTGTACTCGTATTCTGGCTTTTCCTTTAGGAACGACCGGATAGAAAAATCCTATTACATAAATCCCCTCCTCTAGCAACTTAGCTGCAAATTGTTGTGCTAATTTTGCCTCATACAACATAATGGGAACTATAGGATGATCACCAGGAATAATATCAAATCCTGCTGTTTTCATTTCAGATCTAAAATAGGCTGTATTTTCTTCTAGTCTGTCACGTAACTTTGTGGAAGAACTTAATATGTCCAGTACTTTAATCGACGCTCCTACAATAGAAGGTGCTACTGTATTAGAAAACAAATAAGGTCTGGAGCGTTGTCTAAGCATTTCTACAATTTCTTTTCTTGCCGCTGTAAATCCTCCTGAGGCACCACCCAGCGCCTTACCATAAGTACCTGTAATAATATCAACTCTACCCATTACATCACGATACTCATGAGCACCACGGCCTGTTTTACCCAAAAAACCTGTAGAATGGCATTCATCAATCATCACCATGGCTTGATAAGCATCGGCCAGATCACAAATTTTATCTAATTGAGCAATCGTTCCATCCATAGAAAAGGAACCATCAGTTACAATTAATATTCTTCTTGATCCCTCTGCAGATTTAAGCTGTTTTTCTAAGTCTACCATATTATTATGCTCATACCTCAATCGTTTTGCCTTACATAATCGAATTCCATCTATGATAGATGCGTGATTCAATGCATCTGAGATAATGGCATCTTCTGCTGTAAGAATGGGTTCAAAAAGCCCTCCATTAGCATCAAATGCTGCTGCATATAAAATACAATCTTCCATACCCAAAAATGCAGCCGTTTTACGTTCTAATTCTTTATGAATATCTTGTGTCCCGCAAATAAAACGTACCGATGATAATCCATATCCATGAGAATCAATTGCTTTTTTACCTGCTTCAATAATTTCGGGATGAGCAGAGAGTCCTAGATAATTATTTGCACAAAAATTAAGTACTTCTGTTGTGTCTGTAGTATCTATTTCTACTCCTTGAGGTGTTGTTATTATTCTTTCAGATTTATAAAGTCCTTCTGATCTTATTTCGTCTAATTCCTTCTGTATATCTTTTTTTACTGTTCTAAACATTATTAGTTATACTTTATAATAATTAATATTCTTTTAATGAGATACGTATTTTTAGACCTCGGTATATACCGTACGAATCGTTTTATTTTCTGAATCCCTTTTATATTTTTTCTTCAATTCCTGAACCATAATTGCCGTTATATCTTTTAGGTCAAATTTTGGTTCCCAACCCCAATCGTTTTTTGCAACTGTATCATCAATAGATCGTGGCCATTTTGATGCAATTTCTTGCCTAAAATCAGGTTTATATACAATTCTAAAGTTAGGGTAAATTTTACGGATTTCTTGTGCAATTTGATTTGGAGAAAAACTAATTCCGGCGATATTATAAGAAGTTCTCATCGTAATAACTTCTTTTGGCGCTTCCATAAGCTCTATGGTAGCTCGCACCACATCATCCATAAAAATCATGGGAAGCGTAGTGTTTTCTTCTAAAAAACAAATAAACTCCTCTTCTAAAATAGCTTTATGGTATATATCCACAGCATAATCTGTAGTTCCTCCATTGGGTTGGGATTGATATCCTATAACGCCTGGATATCGTATGGATCTAACATCTAACCCATATTTCAAATAATAATAATTTGCCCAGTTTTCTCCTGATGCCTTACTCATACCATATACGGTAGCCGGATTTAAATATGCATCATTTGGTGTATGATCCAAAGGCGCGCCTTCACCAAAAACCGCAATCGAACTAGGAAAGAATACTTTATCTAATTTATGCATTCTAGACACTTCGAGTACATTGAATAATGTTTTCATATTAATATCCCACGTGCCCAATGGATTCTCTTCTCCTTTTGCTGATAAAATTGCAGCTAAGTGATATATCTGCGTAATTTTATGATTGATAACAACTTCCTGAATTCTATTGATATCCGTAGCATCAATTACTTCAAATTTTCCCTGATACTGCTCTCTTTTCTCCAGATCTGAAGCTACTACACGTTCTAATCCAAATTTACACTGTAGTGCTTTAGTAAGTACCAGACCTAATTGCCCGTTAGCTCCAATTATTAAAATTTTTGTTTCCATATTTTTTAGTAAAAAATTAACACAGTTAAAGCATTATTCACTTACTAATTTACAAATAGCAAATTTTATAATCGCCTTTAAACAAAAACTAAGTAATAATACCTTTATTAACCTATAATTAAAGCTATATTTACTTTATCTTTATCTTGAAATTAATTTTTAAAGTAAATTTTATTGGTATTATAATGGAACAATTGGACCCTACAGATATTACAATTCTAAGAATCTTACAAAGTGATTCTAAAAAAACAGCAAAAGAAATTGCTGGAATACTGAATCTCACATCATCTCCTGTATACGAAAGAGTACGTAGATTAGAGAAGCAAGGTTTTATAAAGAAGTATGTTGCTATTCTAGACAAAAAATTAATAGACAGATCGATTACTACCATTTGTCAGGTTTCCATGCGGTACCACAATGAGGCTTTTATAGAGAAATTCGAGAAACAAATTCAGGAGTTAGCAGAAGTACAGGAATGTTACCATATGGCTGGGCAAGTTGATTTTATTTTAAAAATACACACCAAAAGCCTGGAAGAATATCATGACTTTATAAAATCCAAACTTTCTAAAATTGAAAATATTGGCATTTTGAATAGTACTTTTGTACTAAAAGAAATCAAACATTCTTCTGAGTTTTATATTTAAAAAACCGTATTCAATCAATCTAATGACTAAAAAGAAGACAATTGTAGCTATAAATGGTAGTGCCAGTAAAAATTCATCTAATTTAAAACTTATCACATGGGTCGCTAAAACAATGGGAAACACCTATCAATTTATTGTTTTTGAAAACTTGTCAGAATTACCCCATTTTAACCCAGCACTTACAGATACTGATACTCCCAAACAAATAACGGCATTTAGAAATGAAATATCCAATGCTGATGCAATTTTAATAAGCACACCAGAATACATATTCAGTATTCCTAGTGGATTAAAAAATGCTATCGAATGGTGCGTATCAACTACAGTTTTCTCTACAAAGCCTATTGGATTGATTACTGCTTCTGCCAATGGTGAAAAAGGACATGAAGAGCTTATACTAATTATGAAAACACTGGAAACTAATTTCACAAATGAAACAACCTTATTAATTCAAGGTAGTAAGGGTAAAATAAACAAAAACGGTCATATTACAGATAAAAAAACAGAATATGATTTAACTAAATTCATCAAATCGTTTCACCATCTACTAAAAGACTGAGTATTTAGGAACGATTCTTTTTCTTAACTCTTACCGTATAACTAGCTACATAATCATCTTTGATCTTAATATGAACATCATAATACCCCAGTATCTCAAACTTATGAGTTATACTTAAAGTTCTGTCATTATTACGAAAAACCATAGGTTTTTTTGTGAGATTTTTTATCCCGGAAACAATTTCAACGGTTACATCTTCTAGACCTACATCTTCTGATGCTTTACACAAAAAAGTTATCAAATCATTTTTTGCTACCTGAAAGTTCATCTCTTTTGGTTCTAAAGGTATTACCTGATGATCATATGCATTTTTATAAATTAAAGGAGCATTTAAAAATTGAGATAATTCAGGTTTACTATCCATTAATAACCAAGCTGTATCTAATGGATAATGATCTTTGCTAAATAATGCTGGATCTGTCAAAAAATAACTATCATTATAATTACGTATAAACTTAAATGAATGCGCACTCTGTTCAAAACTTCCACTAGACCATGTAGCATCACACAAATACCAAGTGTGATCAATCTCTACAGCATTCCAGGAATGATTAGGGGTGCCAGGTTCACTTATATTAGCAGTAGTTGTACGAGCATATCCATCAATGATCTTACAATTTATATCTACCATAGAGGCTAACTCTCTTAAAATATATGCATAACCTGTACAGATTGTTTTTTGTTCTTTCAATAATTTTTCGAACACCTTTGACTGAAAAGAATTATTCCAAGTAATAAGAGCCAAACTATCATTAGCGAACTTTTCTCTTTTTCTTTTATTTCTTAAATAATATGTATAGTCATTATCAATATTAGTGCTTACCCAAGTATAGATTGCTCTAAACTTTTCTATTTTGGTGGGCAGAGAACTAGTCAATTGATATGCTAACAATGGCAAATTTCTCAGGCTCTCTTCTTTATATACCGCTGCAATACTATCAGCACGATGAAAATCCATTTTAGCAAAATCAGCCTGCTGCCCGTACATCACTCCGCACATTAATAATATCGTTGATAAATCTTTGATCATCTAAATATGCATTTTATTTTCTTCCAAAATGTTCGTTTTGAAGCGTATACTTCGTGTACTGCTACTTCTCCCATCAATAACTCATGAGATTCTTCCATAACGATGGTAAGTTTTTGATTATCAGACACCACAATTTTTTGTGTCTCAAAACCCATGTAATTTATTATCAATGTATCTCCAGTTTTCAATAATTTGGGAAATGCAAACTTTCCATCAAAATCCGAAGCACACCCTATATTAGAACCTTTTAACATTACATTTACCCCTGGCAAAGGATCACCATTTTCTTTATCCACGATAGTCCCTTCGATTGCATATTCTCCTTGTGTAAGTTCTGAGTCTTTACTTTCTTCGCTTAAATTTTCTTTTTGAGACACAGGCATTACGATTACCTGATCCGTATGTTGCCCCCAACTATGATGAACCGATCCTAATGAAATCAAAGAAAAACTCATTAATCCTGCTCCTAATGCACTTATTCTTGACTTTTTTTTAACCGATACAATATTACTGGAGTATGTTTTTAACTGTGACTTATTAAAATTACCACAGATATTTTTTTGATTTTTCTCAAAATACGCTGAAATTTGGCGGTCGCTCAATGTTGAAAAATCGACCACCGTCTTTTGACATGAATTACAAAAACCACCAGTATCTGTTTGTTTAAAATTGCCAAACTTTTCAGAACATGGTTTACCTATAGAGAGTACAAATTTTTCATTCATCAGTATTCGTTTTTAAGTTATCAATATAAATTCTCTTTTTTGATATTTATTACTTCAAATCTCTTCAAAAAAGTCATTTTATAAAACCCCTAACGAGCAAAATAATCTTTTTAATGAGTAAAGCGTACTCAAAATCGAAGTATCTAGGATGTCAACAAGTTCTAATTTGTACCACAGTTAAAAACTAATGGTTTATTTTTCTTATACATTGCACAATAAATATTGAATTATGTACTTTTGATTATATCAAAATCAAACAATATATGTCAATTTCAGTATCTAATATCTCTATGCTTTATGATCATCAAAAAGCACTAAACAATGTGAGTTTTGATATAAAAGAAGGAGAAATTGTTGGCTTTTTAGGTCCTAATGGTGCAGGCAAGTCTACGATGATGAAAATATTAACGACCTACTTACCTCCTTCTGAAGGAAAAGCATCTGTAAATGATTTTGATATTCAATCTGATCCTACTCAAGTACAAAAAAGCGTAGGATATCTTCCAGAGCATAATCCATTATATCTGGACATGTATGTCAGAGAATATCTTCTCTTTAACGCTAAGGTTTATAAAATAAAAAAATCTCGTATAGAAGAAATCATAAAACTAACCGGACTAACTCCTGAGGCTAATAAAAAAATCAATCAATTATCTAAAGGGTACCGGCAACGTGTAGGACTAGCTTGTGCATTACTACACGACCCAAAAGTTCTGATTCTTGATGAACCTACTACCGGATTAGATCCTAACCAATTGGTAGAGATCAGAGAATTGATAAAATCTGTTGGTAAAGAAAAAACAGTATTTCTCTCTACGCATATTATGCAAGAAGTAGAAGCAATGTGTGACCGTGTTATTATCATTAATAAAGGAGAGATCGTTGCTGATAAGAATCTTAATGAAATGATTGACCAAACCGATCAGATGGTAGAAGTTGAATTTGATTATAGATTAGAAGAGGCTTTTTTATTAAAACTACCTAATGTTACGAGTGTTAAAAATGTTTCTGGCTTTTGTTATCAAATTATCTTTGATACTAAAAAAGATATGAGACCTGCCGTTTTTGATTTTGCTCATGATAACGAATTAAAAATTCTTCAGCTTTCCAGAAAAAATAAAGACTTAGAAAGTCTTTTTATTGAATTAACTCAGCCAAAAAAAGATAGTAACACTAAATAGCTTTATTAAAATCAACCAATACTTTTCTTAATTTATCAATCGAAATAGGTTTTACAACATAGTTTTTTACCACACTATATTTCTTAGCTCTGAGCATATCCTGAGGATCCACTGATGAGGAGGCTATATAAATAGTGATCTTTTTTTTACACGGAATTTTTACGAATTCGTCTAGAAATTGCCAACCATCTAGAATTGGCATATTGATGTCTAATAAAATAATATCAGGTAATTTCTCATTAGCTGTTATGATTGCTTTTAGGTTGTTAAGTGCTTCTTGCCCATCTCTAAAAACCATCACACTATTGCTAAAATCAATAACATTCATTACTTTTTTAACTCCAAACACATAGATAGGATCATCATCTATAATACAGGCTATGTCAATTCTTCTCATCTACAAGACATCTTTTACTTTTTTATCATAATTATTACTAGAAATGATATTCAAAACTACTTTATAATCTTAACTTATTCGCCGTAAATTATCCCGCCTTCTTCACATCATGTAAGATATCTTTCAGCACATCGATTGAAATTGGTTTTACGATATAATTACTAACAATTTCATACGATTTTGCTCTTAACGTATCTTTAGGGTCAACTGAGGAGGAGGCTATATAAATAGTGATTTTTTTTTCGCACGGAATTTTAACAAACTCATCTAGAAATTGCCATCCATCCAGAATCGGCATGTTAAGATCTAATATAATAACTTCTGGTATACTATCATTACTGGATATGATAGCAGTAAGATTATCTAAAGCCTCCTGACCATTTCGAAAAACTAAAATACTATTACAAAAATCAATGACTTGCATCACTTTTTTTACTCCAAAGACGAAGATCGGATCATCATCTATCACGCATGCGATATTAAACTTCTTCATTTTTTAAATATATTTTAAAATTAGTTCCTTTATTTACTTCACTGAAGACATCTACTTTGCCTCCTAATGCTTCAATTTGATTTTTAGTTATAAACAAACCAATACCTCTAGCTTCAGCATTATTATGAAACGTTTTATACATTCCAAACAGCTTTTCTCTATGACGTTTTAAGTCAATCCCTATACCATTGTCTTTAATACTAATGACAGAGAATTCATCTTCCTGCTTAATTTCGAAACTAACAAAACTATTTCTATCTTCAGAGCGATATTTTATACCATTAGTCATAAAATTAAGCAGAATACTATCCAGATAAGCGGGTATTGCCATCACATTAACATCGGCAGAAGCGTTGTTGATAATTGACACTTCTGCCTCCAGCGCAATACCTCCTACTGTCTTGGCTATATTATTTATAGCCTCTCTCACATTAATGGGAACCAGATTATCATTGATAGAATTATTAATGAGTACCACCTGATTAAGATGCTTGATAGTTTCAGAAAGGTTCACGGATGCAGTCTGAAATAATTGAATAATTTCTGAATTAATGGCTTCTGGATTTTCCTGAATGTAAAGATCCAATAACATTTCAAAATTTCCCGAATGGGATTTTAGATTATGTGATACAATATGAGCAAAATTACGAAGTCGTTTGTTTTGATCTTTAGAAACATCAAGTAAGGATTTCAATTCTCTTTCTACATTTTTAATTTCACTAATATTTGCAGCAACCCCAAGGTATCCTATAATACTATCATTTTCTTTAATCGCCGTTATAGTAAGTTGCACAGGAAATTGAGTACCATCTTTTCTTACATATGACCACTCTCTTGTAAAATGCTTTTCACGATCTGCCAGTGCTGTAAACACGGTAAAATCTTTAACTTTTTCTTGTAAAATATTAGACAACTCATCTTCAACAACCCGAATTTCTTCAGGCACGTGCATAATCTGAAGATTTTCCTTAAAAATAAGCTCCTCTCTTTTATAACCTAATAAGTTTTCTGCACCTGTATTAAAGTTAGTAATCAATCCTGTGGTATCAGTACCTATGACAGCCACTTGACTACTCGCCTCTAGTATTCCTTCTAACTTTGCCAGAGTCTGTTGTAATCTTTTTCTTGCTTTGATTCTAGGACTGATATCAGTAATCTGTGAGACAAAATAAAGTGGGTTATCATCCTTATCTCTTACTGTAGATACTGATAAAATCACATGAACATTATACCCATTCTTGTGAATATACCTTTTCTCTAAATGATAGAAAGATCGTTTACCTTCTACTAATTCATTTAAAAATTCTAAATCCTTATCTAAATCCTCTGCATGTGTTATATCCTGGAAGGAAGACTCTTTTAACTCTTCCATAGTATATCCTATAATATTACACAGAGAATTATTTACCTCAACCCATTGTCCTTCCAGATTTATAATAGCCATCCCTATCGCTGCATTTTCAAAATTTCCTCTGAAAGCTTGTTCACTTTGTCTTAATTGCTCTTCTGCATTTTTTCTGTCTGTAATATCATGCATTGCAACGACAGCTCCAGTAATATCTCCTTGTGCTCCTATTAACTGACTTGCATTAGTTACAATATGCCTTTTCTCTTTGTTCTTTGTCGTAATAACAATTTCATATTCGTTAACTTCTTCTCCATTTAAAGACTTTAATAATGGTATCTCATTATTTTCCAAGGGAGTAATCGCATCTTCCTTATATAAACCAAAATAATCAGACCATTCTGATGTAGGTACAGAGTCATCAGGTAATCCAAACCATTTTTTTGTAGTACTATTAAATAATGTAATATTACCGTCTTTATCACAAGACCCTATTCCCACATTAATATTATCTAAAATAGCTTCCAGAAATGTTTGGCGTTCTTGGTTCAATGCTTCCGCCTCTTTTACTCTGGTGATATCGTGCATTGCAACGACAGCTCCAAAAACTTCTCCGTTTGCTCCTTTAAGCTGAGAACCATTTGTAGTTATTTTTCTTTTTACTCCAGATGCTGTAACAATCGTTAGTTCTTCATTTTCTATTATCTCACCCTTAAGTGCTCTTAACAACGGAATTTCATCTGCAGATAGTGGTGTAATTCCATCAGTGCGGTATAATCCATAATATTTAGACAATTCTTCTGGAGGTACAGGACCTGGAGGTAACCCGTGCCATTCTTTTGTAGCTTTGTTAAATAGTAAGAGTTTGCCATTCTTATCACAGGATACAATCCCAACGTCAATACTATCCAAAATAGCTTCCAGAAAAGTTTTACGTTCCTGATTGATAGCTTCTACTTCTTTTATTTTAGAAATATCTGCAGTATGCATTAATATTCCTCCTATTATATTCTCACTGGTATACCAAGGTCGTAACTCCCAAGAAATCCATTGAATACTCCCATCCTCTCTTTCAAAAGAATCTTCATCTTTTTTTAAAATTTTGCCTTGTAAACACTCTTGATGATCTCTTTTCCAATTATCACCAATCTCAGGAAACACTTCATAATGCGATTTTCCAATTATATTTTGATCATTAATTTTATAATCATCTAGCCAGCGTTGTGAAGCTGCAAGATATCTCATTTGCGTATCAAACATCGCAATAGCACTAGGGGCCTGAGCAACAAATAAGCGATTTTTCTCTAATGCTTTCTTGCTTTTTGTTATTTCCTGGTGTGATCCTATAACCCATTCTGGAGTACCATCAGCATCCCAGCTTACTACTTTTCCTTTATTCAATACCCATATCCACTCACCATTTTTATGTCTCATTCTGGATTCACATTCATAATAGTCTGTAACACCCTTAAAATGATCTTCTAATAATTTATTTGATTTTACCAGATCTAATGGATGTGCGCTATTAACCCAAGTTTCAAAAGATACAGGGTTTAATTCTAATAAAGAATATCCAATAATATTTGCCCATCTTTCATTAAAAATAGTCTCACCTGTCCTAACATTCCACTCCCAGGTACCTAAATTCGCACCATCAATAATATGTTGATATCGATCTAATTGTTTTTTCAGGTTTTCTTCTGCTTTTTTTAACTTAGTAATATCAGAATGAGCTCCAAGCATTCGTAAAGGTTTACCAAAATCATCCCTGATTGCTAAACCCCGGCATTGAATCCAGACTGTATGCCCTAACTTATGAGTATATCTTACTATTTGATCATATTCAAACGTGGAATCACGACAATGTTTAGTGAAGTTAACCATTGCCTCCTTTAAATCGTTCTGATTAATAATCTCTTGCCACGCAGAAGATCGGTGTGGCATTTTATTAGGATCGTAACCAAGTGTTGTCCAAAATTTAGGGCTCATCCATTCATTTTCAGGATGATCCAAATCCCAAAACCAGATTCCGTCTAATACAGAATCCTGAATAAATTCAAAAACTTTTGCATCATTTTGAATGAGCTCATAAAGTTCTGTTTTTAGATAATTATCTAAACTATAATTATTTTTAAAAGTAGATTTTTGTCGACTAAATATCATTTTTCGCGATTAAAGTTCCGTGTTTTGGAATAATTTTATTAAAACTAAAGAAAATTCTTATGAATTAATTATTATAAACCACCTTGAAACCTACGCATAAACCGTAAAAAAAAATTACTTTAGGTATATCTAAAAAATAAACTTAAAAAACTGAAAATCAAATTATTAAACCACTAACACTTTGCAAAAAAAATATCGTGTACTATATTTTAAACAAAAAAAACACTTTTTAAAATTCTTAAAGATGGGAAAAAACATCTTTTTTAAGATTAATTTAATATGATTTGTGAATAAACTGTTAATAAATTGTATCTACTTTAAGGTGTGAGATATCAAAAATAAGATTGCTTCGTTACAAGAATCAGCATACAGAGCTGTTTATCTAATTTTTAAAGCCTACACTGATTTTAAGAGAACAGCCAAAGCAGAGACCAGGAGGAATTCTATTAATTAAAAATTAATTCTCCAGTAAAGAATTCTTGTACTTCAATAATCTCAGGAATATTTATGGCTATTACATCTCCGGTACTCCTTATCTCTCCTTCAATAGACTTTTGCGGATTGACAATCATTTTATTCGCTCCACGATGAAAAATTTTCACGTGTTGCGTAGTTAAACCTGCTCCTTCAAACCTTCCTGTTCCAGAAAAAAACTGAACGTCAAGGTTTTCTACTTCTCCAGATATGAAAAATGAAGCGATATTATTTCCTATAATTGTTATATTTTCTGAAGCTACTTCAAGATGAAATGTACCGTTCGTATTTCCTGACTCTTCATTAAAATCTTCTGACAATAAACTTAATGAAGAGTATCCCAATACACCATCAGAGGAAATATCAAATTGTGTTGCACTTCGTATCTCTCTAATATCCGGAGCTGTTACATAGACCTTGGTTTGATTAAAATCTCTTACAAAATTACAATCATTCGTATTACTTATTATTAATTGGTCTCCATTAACAATTGCATTGACCTCTTCTAATAAGTTATCACCGGTTTCTATCCTTACTACAGTCTCATTCCCTTCTTCTAAAATCAATTCTACGTTTGGATTCACCAAAATTCTTGTGAATTCAGGGACTTCAACATAGGAAACGATAATATTACCTGTTGTTTGAAAACAATCTGGAGCATTCTCTGTGTTGCAACTAGTAATAAAAATTAACAACACCCATATACATAGAACATTTCTCATAGCCTATATCCGATTGAAAGTTCAACTGCTTCTGCCTTTGCAGCATGTGACCTCACAGTTAATGAACTAAATATGTTTTTACCAAAATAATATTGAAGCCCTACTCGATTGTAAATCTTTCCTTCAAAATCATAAGGATAATACACATAATATCCCAGTTGTGTAAGAATAGAGAAAGCTTGAATCCTCAATTCATGTCCTACAAATATTCCTGCTCTTTTAGCATCTTCATCACCAGAAGTTCCATCATTAAAACCTCCGGTAGACCTAAAATCTATATATTTCGCTAATGCTTCAGAAAAAAACAACTCTGCTCCTAACTGAATTGCACTTTTCTTATTTAATCGTTTATCTGCAAAAGCAGCTAGTGTAAAAAAAGGATATTGTCCTGATCCTACTAAATCACTTTCATTAATTCCACCTCTTACAATAAATCCATAGCTAACAGGCTCTGAGCCTTTAACCAAACCCTTTTCTTTCTTAGAGTGCTCAGAAAGCTGTTCTTCTACTAAATAATTAATTCCTATATTAAAAAGAAAAGTATTTGTACTCTTGTTAGGAGCTTTAAAATTAGCATTTGAATAATGAATAATTCCTAATCCTGTATGAACCCCTAATCCTCCAATTAAATTTTCTTTTCTAAAATTAAGGCTTGCAACAGTAGAGCTTAGAATATGAGAACCATAGGCAACATTTCTATAATTATCATCCTGATCATAGGGAGTTGTATTATATGCTATCCCCTGACCCAAGGTTAAAGTCAAATAACGTTTAAAGAAATAAAA
The DNA here is from genome assembly GCF_039539305.1 of Aquimarina addita. Classification (NCBI taxonomy): domain Bacteria; kingdom Pseudomonadati; phylum Bacteroidota; class Flavobacteriia; order Flavobacteriales; family Flavobacteriaceae; genus Aquimarina; species Aquimarina addita. Next base: position 74,811 of record NZ_BAABCW010000012.1, read on the forward strand.
TTTATAGTGTGCGTAGAGTCCGTAGTTATCTCCCAGAAACTCATCATCCATATGTTGATAGATAAATGTAACCCCATAATCCGGATCGTTATAGAGTCGTTGCCATTCTTTTTCTCCAAAAGTTTTCTGATTGAATGATAACATAACACCAGAAGGATGTCCCGTAATCAAATGAGAGATATCTGGATTATGGTTTATAATAGTACCGTATATATTATCTACATCTAAACTAAAGTACTTTTTATCTCCCTGCGAATATAAAGTAGCACAGAAGAGAATCAACGCTATATACAACCGTTTTATCATCGGCGCAAAAGTAATAATTAAAGAGATAGTAACAATACATTCTCAATGTATCCAGTATAAATTTCAAAAAAAAACTTTCAGATAATGAACTTTCTAACCTGAAGGACACGAGTTAAAGGAAAAAATACCGCTGCGCTATAATAATCAGGAAACAGGATTTTTTGTCGTGATTCCTGATTGTTGATTCTTTTTAGCTTCGATTATCTGAGTGCTATCACCTAAGGAAGGCATCGGAGGCAATTCTATTGATTAAAAAACCTGAGAAGCAATCTTATGAATATTATCAGATTTACCCATAGAATAATAATGTAAAACCGGTACTCCATACTCCATCAATTCCTTTGATTGCTGGATAGCAAACTCAATCCCCACCTCACGAACGGCTGCATTATTTTTACAAGATTCTACCGCTTTTACTAATTCATCAGGCATATCTAATCTAAAAACTTGCGGTAACAATTGCAAATGACGTTTTACTGCTACTGGTTTAATTCCTGGAATAATAGGAATATCAATGCCTGCAGCTCTAGCATTCTCTACAAATGCAAAATATTTTTTATTATCAAAAAACATTTGTGTAACTACGTAATCAGCACCTGCAGCTACCTTATCTTTCAGCCTTCTTATATCAGCGTCCATGGAAGGCGCTTCCAGATGTTTTTCTGGATAGGCCGCTACTCCAATACAGAAATCAGATTTATTATCCGATTCTATAACCTCATGAAGAAACTGGCCCTTATTCATATTGGCAATTTGCTTGACCAGTTCATTTGCATAACTATGCCCACCTTTTGAGGGCACAAAATACTTTTCTTCTTTCATAGCATCTCCTCGTAACGCCATCACATTATCAATTCCTAAATAATGACAATCAACCAATAAATATTCTGTTTCTTCTTTTGTAAATCCACCACAAAGTACATGCGGAATAGTATCTACATTATACTTATGCTTTATTGATGCACATATACCTACTGTACCGGGACGCATACGAGTTAATTTCTTATCCAGTAAGCCATCGCGATCTATATAAATAAACTCTTCTCTGGATGTTGTGACATCTATAAAAGGTGGTATAAATTCCATTAAGGGATCAATATTATTATACAACTCTTGTATACTTCTTCCTTTTTGTGGCGGTATTAACTCAAAAGAGAATAATGTCTTCCCTTTTGCATTCTTTATGTGATCTGTAACCTTCATCTTTTATGTATTGTTCTTTGTTGGTCATTTATTTTTCTGCGAGTTGTCTACTCCTGACAACCATCAATAACAGGTTGAAACTCCTATATTCTGAATAGTTTAACCTAATTATTTATTTAATTGACTATATATTAAATTGATCTGTCCAAGGTGATATATATCATGTTGTATAACACCCATTATCATATATTCATTAGTATAATCTTTACCTAATACAAACTCATTCAACCAGGAATCAGGTTTTTCAACCAACCTTGTTATGAGCATCTCTTGAGTATTTATAAGTTCTGTTAAACATTCTTTTTTCTCTGTTTCGGTGGCAATTGACACGTTTTTTCTCCAATCCATTTCAGAATTCATCACTATACTATAGGATTGGTTGTCTTTTAGTTTTTCTATGACAAAAATTCTCCAATCGATCATATGTAATACCAATTCTGCAATAGAATGTGCTACGTTTTCTGGTTTCTCATTCCAGCATTCATATGGAATTTTCTTCAACGGTTTTAGCACAGAAGTACCAAGCCAAGGATCCCCTTCAAAAACCATTTCTAACTGTTGTATACTATCTTCTATGTCCATTGCTTCTGATTCATACTTCTAGTTTTTTAATCACGTAATGCACTAGCATAATCAACCCTTTCTGCCCTTCTCTTTTGGATGTCTCTTCCAGAAGAAAAGCGGTTTGATTTTTTTGTTAGATTCTAAATTCGAAGCCAGATGTTCAATTTTATGATTAAATGAATACTTTATACTCTCTATTGAATACTAATAAAATTAATTATCCGCTAAATTGGGTGTCAACCATCTTTTCGCATATTCAAAATCAATGTTTTTTCGTTCTGCAAAATCTTTTACCTGATCTTCTTTTATCTTTCCTAATCCAAAATATCGAGCCTCGGGATTTGCAAAATAATACCCGGATACAGAAGCTGCTGGCCACATCGCCATGCTTTCTGTTAATTCAACTCCTATTCGCTCTTTTACCTGTAGTAGTTCCCAAATAGTAATTTTCTCTAAATGATCAGGGCAAGCAGGATACCCGGGTGCCGGTCGTATCCCTTTATATTCTTCTTTAATCAACTCTTGATTCGTTAAGTTTTCTTCATTAGCATATCCCCAATCTTCTATACGTACTTTTTTATGTAAAAATTCTGCAAATGCCTCTGCTAAACGATCCGCCAGTGCTTTAATCATAATAGCATTATAATCATCCAGTTCCTTTTCATACGCTTCTGCTAATTCTTTGGTACCAAATCCAGTTGTTACACAAAAACACCCTATATAATCCTGAATTCCGATATCTTTTGGCGCTATAAAATCTGCTAATGCAAAATTGGGTTTTCCTGCATGTTTTTTTAATTGTTGACGTAATGTTCTAAAAGTCTGAATTGACTCACCTTCTAAAGATAACTCAATATCATCGTGATTAATAACATTGGCTTCGAATAGGCCATACACTGCCTTAGCTCCCAATAATGAATCATCAAATATTTTCTGTAATAATTCTTGCGCATCTTTAAATAATTCTGTGGCTTCTTTACCCACAACCTCATCTGTAAGGATAGCAGGGTATTTACCGTGTAATTCCCAGGATCTAAAGAAGGGAGTCCAATCAATATAGGGTTCTAATTTACGTAGATCAAATTCTTCTATAACCTGAATTCCTAGTTGATGGGGTCGAATAATCTGGGAAGCCTGCCAATCAATCGAATACTTATTTTTACGAGCCTCTTCAATACTTAAAAAATCTTTTTGTTTTGTTCGCTTAGAAAATCCCACACGGAACTTTTCATAATCCTCTTTAAGATCTCCTATATATTTCTGATTAATTCTTTTATTCAATAAATCTCCTACCACGGTAACTGCCCGGGACGCATCATTCACATGAACCACTGCGTTTTTGTATTGAGGATCTATTTTTACAGCAGTATGTGCTTTTGATGTAGTTGCTCCACCAATCAATAAAGGAACACTAAAATTCTTACGCTCCATTTCTTTTGCCAGATGCACCATTTCATCCAATGAAGGTGTAATCAGGCCACTTAATCCTATAATATCTACCTGCTCGTCTATCGCTGTCTGAATAATTTTTTCTGGAGGAACCATTACTCCCAGATCCACAATTTCATAATTATTACATCCCAATACTACAGACACAATATTTTTACCTATATCATGGACATCCCCTTTTACAGTAGCCATTAATACTTTACCAGCATTATCTTTCCCATTAGATGCTTTAGGGTTTTTCTTTTTTTCTTCTTCAATATAAGGAAGTAAGTATGCTACAGCTTTCTTCATGACTCTGGCTGATTTTACAACCTGAGGTAAAAACATTTTACCTGAACCAAATAAATCACCTACCACATTCATTCCTGCCATCAAGTTTCCTTCAATAACCTCAATCGGTTTATCGGCAGCCATTCTCGCTTCTTCTACATCTTCTACAATATATTGATCTAGCCCTTTTACTAATGCTCTGGTGATTCTATTTTGTAAGGGTTCCTCTCTCCAGGAAAGGTCAACTACTCGTTCTTTACTTGTTCCCTTTACTGATTCTGCCAGATCTAACAATCGTTCTGTAGCATCTTCTCTTCTATCTAAGATTACGTCCTCTACATGGTCTAATAATTCCTTTGGGATATCATCATAGATCTCTAACATGGCAGGATTCACAATCCCCATATTCATACCTGCCTTGATCGCATGGTATAAAAATACAGAGTGCATAGCTTCTCTTACACGATCATTTCCCCTAAATGAAAAAGAAACATTACTTACACCGCCGCTCACACTACAATGCGGAAGATTTTCCCGAACCCATTTTGTGGCTTCAATAAAATCAATAGCATTTTTGCGATGTTCATCCATTCCTGTTGCTACAGGAAAAATATTTAAATCAAATATGATATCTTCCGGAGGAAAATTAACAGTATTAACTAATACATCATACGACCTTTTTGAGATCTCTATTCTTCGATCAAAATTATCTGCTTGCCCTACCTCATCAAATGCCATGACAATTACAGCTGCTCCATATCTCTTTATCTTTTTAGCTTGTGCTATAAATGCATCCTCACCTTCTTTTAGAGAAATAGAATTCACAACGCATTTCCCCTGCACAACTTGTAAACCTGCTTCTATGATATCCCATTTAGAGCTATCAATCATAATTGGCACTCTCGCAATATCAGGTTCTGCCATAATAAGATTTAGAAATCGTACCATAGCTTCTTTACCATCAATCAGACCATCATCCATATTGATATCAATCACTTGTGCACCTCCATCTACCTGATGTCTTGCTATATCAAGTGCTTCATCAAATTTTTCTTCCTTAACCAAACGTAAAAACTTACGTGATCCCGCTACATTAGTCCGTTCACCAACGTTAATAAAATTTGTTTCAGCAGAAACAATCATTGGTTCCAATCCAGAAAGTTTTAGGTATTTTCTAGTTGATTGTTGCTTGTTGTCTGTTGACAGATCTTCTGATTTATTTTCTGTCATGATCTACAAATTTTTATAATAATTAATAAACCCATCTAATAACTTTTTACATTTTAAAATCTGCTCTAACAACGTCTGATATTCTTTAATTTGAAAATGGTTTTGATCTAACGCTAAATATGATTGTGTTTCCGATTCATATAATGAACCTTTTGACACCTGTAAAAACTGAATAGTATCTACTGAGGTTCTTCTTCCGCACCCTTCTACAATATTTGATGGTATTGAAACCGCACTTCTCCTCATTTGATTTGTAAATCCATATAATTCATCTTTAGGAAACTCTTTTGTCATTCCATAAAGGGTATTCACCAGCACTCTTAATGCTTTCCAAACCTCTAACTCAGTATACTTCATCAACTAAAAACTATCAACAGTTAACTTCCTCGGTTTATAATCCTTCGCTAAGTCTGCGATAGCTTTTATATGCTCTGGAGTTGTTCCACAGCACCCCCCTATAATATTAATTAGGTCTTTTTCTAAAAACTCTTTGATCTGAGCTGCCATTTGCTCTGGAGTTTCATCATATTCTCCAAAAGCATTAGGTAGTCCTGCATTAGGGTGTGCCGATACTCCAAAAGGTGCTTTTTTTGCTAAAACTTCTAGATGTGGCGTTAATTGGCTGGCACCTAAAGCACAATTAAAACCAACTGAAATCATCGGGATATGTGTAATTGAGATTAAAAAAGCTTCCGCAGTCTGTCCAGATAATGTTCTTCCACTAGCATCTGTAATAGTTCCACTTACCATAATAGGAACTTCTATTCCTCGTTCATCTTTTACTTCTTCTATTGCAAAAAGTGCTGCTTTTGCATTTAGTGTATCAAAAACAGTCTCTACCAGTAAGATATCTGCACCTCCATCCAGTAAAGCTTCTACTTGTTGCTTGTATGCTATACGCAAATCATCAAAAGTAACGGCTCTATATCCAGGATCATTTACATCCGGAGACATACTTGCAGTTCTATTAGTCGGACCTATAGATCCAGCTACAAAACGCGGTTTATCGGGATTAGCTTTCGTAAATGCATCTGCCACTTCTTTAGCAATTTTAGCAGACTCATAATTAAGTTCGTATACTAAATCCTGCATTCCATAATCTTCCATGGCGATAGTCGTTCCTGAAAACGTATTGGTCTCTGCAATATCTGCTCCTGCTTCAAAATAAAGACTATGGATTTCTTTAATCGCTTTGGGTTGTGTAATGCTTAATAAGTCATTATTCCCTTGTAAAGGCTGATCCCAATCTTTAAATCGGTCTCCTCGGTAATCTTCCTCTGTAAACTTGTGACGTTGAATCATAGTTCCCATAGCTCCATCAAGCACAAGAATTCTTTCTTCTAATATTTTTCGTATATCTTTCATCTATATTGTCAATCCTAACTTGACGTCGTTAATTATTTTATAAAAAACATAATACTGTTGCATCTCAGAATAAACTGGAATGACAAGTTATATCAAGAAAGTAAGTAGAAAAATATAGCTGAGCTATGAATCTTCGTTATCTAGTCTGCAAAAAGCAGATAGAACGTAGCACCTTCTTTTTATGTGTCTTTTAAGGAAAAGATCTCACTAAAAAGGGTTGCTAAGGCTTCATTGGGTCTATTCCCTCCGCCTTTCTTGATAACTGGTAGTATGTTTATGAACTGTTGTAGCAACGCTACACAAAATACGATGCAAAGAAAAGACATAGCCCCTTGTTTTGCAAGTTTATTTACTAATTTTATTGCTAAAGAAAATGTAATAAAATGCCAACCTTACTAAGAAAAATACAGACTTAACCAATGCATTGATTAAAAACAAGACCGCTTTACCACAAGAATCAGAAGACAAGACTCCATTATCCTGATTTTATGTGCTACGCTCAAAGTAGAACCTTGAGAAATTCTATTGATTAACTATCCGTGTATACTTTCTTTCTTACCATAATTCTGGATAAGCTCTCCTTCAAATTTTAACAAATCTTCCCATCGTTTATCTACATCAATATCTTTTCCATACTTACGAGCAAAACCAATAAACGTGGTATAATGTCCTGCTTCACTAATCATTAACTCATGGTAGAACTTTGAAAGTTCCTGGTCTTCTATTTTTTCTGACAATAGTTTAAAACGTTCACAACTTCTGGCTTCTATCATTGCAGAAAATAACAAACGATCTACCAGACTCTGTTGTCTGCTTCCACCTTTGATTTTAAACTTAAATAATTGATTTACATAATGGTCTTTACGTTCAGGACCCAATGTATATCCACGTTTTTTGATAATCTCATGAACCATTTCAAAATGCTGTAGTTCTTCCTGCGCCAATGTAATTAAATCTGTCACTAAATCTACTAACTCCGGATTTTGAGTAACTATAGTAATCGCATTGGTTGCCGCTTTCTGCTCGCACCAGGCGTGATCCGTTAAAATTTCTTCGATATTAGCTTCCACTAATTTAGCCCATCGGGGATCTGTTGCCAATTTTAAACCAAGCATTTTTATTGTTTTAAATGAATAGACCAAAGGTAGGCATTCTTGTATTAATGAAATAAGTGACCTTATGAGTATATGGTTAAAACTCAAGATCGCTAATGCTACAAAAATCAAGAAATAAATCTGTTTTTATCATGTTGATTCTAAGTTTTATAAAGACCACATCTTGAATGTCAATCAATATAGTTTTAGATCCTTAGCTCATTCAACTTTTGTCACATCTTTGCGCAAACATAAGTCCATAATAGTACCTGTTCAATATTAAAATTATGAATAAACCTATTATTAAGAAAAACTGGTTATACCGAAACTGGTTATGGTTGCTTCCGATTACACTGATCTTCACTTGTTTATTGTTGTTTTTTAGCTTAACTGGAAATGCTGCTTTTAGATATGGATCTGTATATCTGGATCAAACTCTTGTTACTAATGCTTTTATAAAAGCAAAGGAACATAAAACTGTTACCCAAAAATTGGGTGAATTATCACCTGTGGATTTTTTTCAACTTCTAGAAGGTGAAGTGCAATATTCTAATAACAATACTTCGATTGAAGTTACTGTTGGCATAAAGGGCACTAAAGGAAGAGGGAAAATGGATATTGTTGCTCATAAAAACAACCAACAATGGGAGTATGATGTCATTAATGTGAGGATTAAAAAACCTGAAAAAGAACTAATTAAAATTTTACCATAATAGAAAATCTCATGGACACGAATACAACACTTATGCTTGTAACAAAATTTTAAGCTTTATCCAGTCAAATTGATTTAGCCTTCATAAACCATAAAAAAATACCTCAATAAAAAAAGCGTACTAACCTCAGAAAGATACCTTTAACAATAATCATTTTAACATGAAATTATCGAAAAAGCTGATTATTAGGCAAAAAATTCCCCTAAGGTTAAACTATTACTAAATCCCCTTAATTCATTCTTAAACAGCATAATAAAACATCAAAATCAGAGTATTATAAGAATAACTTAAAACACAAACCCATGAAAAATTTCAGTTTTTTTATTTTTCCCGTTTTTACTATGTTATTCTTTTCATCTTGTAGCAAATCAGAAGAAATTGACCAAACAGATAGTGAAACTCTTGTTAAAGATGAAGTACCTAAAGATGTACTCGCAAAATTAGAAACCGCTCATTTCAGCACTTCAAACGCTTTTTTGACCACTTATCAGGGCAGCTCGGTTGTTGCTGTTGAAGATATGTTCCTAACTTTAACACAAATTGATGAATTAGCCAAGGAATACAGTAATCCTGAAAGTCTAGAAAAGCATTACAGAACCATTAATCTTGTAGAAATTCCTGAAGACACAAGAACTCTTGTTGTAGAAACTGTTGGAGATGGATTAGGAACATTAGGTGATACCGCTCTTGATAATGTTGTGGATGCATACAATGATTTAAATGCTGAGATACGACTTCGCAGACTCAACACTGGAGAATCAAGCGCTAATATAGATATCGCAGTAACCGTTTTTGCTGAGCAACCATCTGATGGAACTATTGTTCTTGGAAGATCAGCAGGATTCCCCTCAAATGGTAATCCAGCTTCCTCTTTCGGCATTAATAGTGTTGCTATAGAGCTTTTGAACACTACAACTACAGAATTATCAAATACTATGGCTCATGAAATAGGGCATGCTATAGGATTTAGACATACTGATTTTGCTACCAGAGAGAGTTGTCCACCTTCTAGCCAAGGAAATGAAGGTAGTGCCTTTGTTGGAGCTATTTATATTGACGGTTCACCAACAGGGTCTGATATCACTTCATTAATGCAAGCATGTGCTGGTGGAAATACTACTGGAAATATATTTAATGAGAATGATGTAAATGCCTTTAGAGAAGTATACTAGTTTATTAAAAAAGCTGAGCATAATTTAGTGCTCAGCTTCTCTTTTATACTTGGTAAATTAAGACTCCGGAGCTAATTCTACCTCCAGCCCATCCAACTCCGGCGTAATTCGAATCTGACAGCCTAAACGACTATTATCTTCTACATAAAATGCTTCTGCCAGCATCAGATCTTCATCTTGTCCCATTTCTGGCAATTCGTGATCTGATAACACATAACATTGACAAGATGCACACATAGCCATACCACCACAGGTTCCTTCTACTGGTAATTCATAGGCTTTACAAACCTCCATAAGGTTCATCGCCATATCTGTTGGTGCCTGTACCTCGTGTACTTTACCTTCTCTATCCTTAATTTTTATGGTAATGTCTGACATATTTATAATTTATAGCTGCAAATATAAGTATAGACCTCACAAATTTAAAAACTTGTGAGGTCTATAAAGTAAAATTCTATTTTTTTATCCTATAGCTTTTACTACTTCTTTTTTAGCTTCTTTTTTTGTTCCATCAAATCCGGTAACTCCACCTACCGTAGTGTATTTCATTACGTATTTCTTATCTGGAAAAATTCGTTGATATGCGCTTTGACACATAATAGCAGCTTCGTGAAATCCAGAAAGAATTAATTTTAATTTCCCTTTGTATGTATTCACATCACCTATCGCATAAATTCCAGGAATATTAGTTTGATAATCATACGAATTATTAACTTTAATCGCATTTTTCTCAATCTCTAATCCCCAGTCTCCTATAGGTCCTAATTTTGGCGATAATCCAAATAAAGGAATAAAGTAGTCTGTATCTAAATGAATGTCTCCCTCTGTTTTATGTTTGATCCCAACACCAGTAACGTGATCATCTCCCTTAAGTTCTTTTACTTCTGCATCGGTAATTAAATTGATTTTACCGATTTTAGATAGTTCTTCTACTTTTTCTACAGAATCCAATGCACCGCGAAATTCTTTACGACGGTGTACCAGTGTAACTTCACTAGCTATATCTGCTAAAAAGATAGACCAATCCAAGGCAGAATCTCCTCCTCCTGAGATTACTACTCGTTTATCTCTATATACTTCCGGATCTCGGATGATATAAGCAACTCCCTTATCTTCAAAATCTACAATATTAGGAATAGGTGGCTTACGGGGCTCAAAAGAACCCAATCCTCCTGCAATAGCAACAACTGGTGCATTATGCTTGGTTCCGCGATTAGTTGTTACTACAAAAGTATCATCTTCCAGACGCTCGATTGTTTCTGCTCTTTCTCCTAAGGTAAAACCAGGCTCGAAAGGTTTAATCTGCTCCATTAAATTATTTACCAGGTCTCCTGCCAGGATTTCCGGAAAACCCGGAATGTCATAAATTGGCTTTTTTGGATAAATCTCTGAGCACTGTCCACCAGGTTGTGGCAAAGCATCAATTAAATGCGTTTTTAACTTTAGCAGTCCAGCTTCAAATACTGTAAATAAACCTGTGGGTCCAGCTCCAATTATTAAAATATCAGTCTTGATCATTTTCAACTTCTTTTTTTCCTATTAATCCTTTAGTAAATTCATTGAGAATTTCAACTTTCTCTTCAAAATCACCTTTTATTGTTTTTCTATATTCATTTAAATTCTTGACTAAATCATCTACATTCTCAGGGATTACCTCTTCAAAAAACTGTCGTAATCTCTTGGCTGTAGTAGGCGACTGCCCATTTGTCGAGATTGCTACTTTTACATTTCCTTTAGTCACTATTCCTCCCATATAAAAATCGCAGTAGGGTGGATTATCTGCTACATTCACTAATTTTGCCTGCGCTCTACAATCTTTCCAAACCCGTACGTTTACTTCGGGAATATCAGTGGTAGCAACGACCATATGTCTTCCTTGTAAATACTTTTCCTGATATACATCTTCTACTATGGTTACACAATGCTTGCTAGCTAACTCTATTGTGCCTTGTCTAAACATAGGTGACACCATCGTAACTTTTGCATCAGGACTTGATTTTGTTAAGAAATGTAATTTTTCTTCTGCTACGTTACCTCCTCCTACGATCAGTACATTCAGGTTCTTTGCTTTTAGAAAAATTGGATATAAATTATTTCTTTCTTTCATTTTCTTTAGTCCTACCAGAAACTATTACAAAAGAGTTTCCTGTTTCACATTGCTGCAAATCGATTCTAGTTTTGTGCGTTGATTTACTACCTCTCCAATGACTATAATTGCAGGAGATGAAAGCTTTTTATCCGCAACCACTTCTTCAATATTTTCTATGGTACCTACTCCAAATTGTTCATTTTCTTTAGTTCCATTCTGGATAACAGCAACTGGAATATCTTGTTTACCTTCTGCAGTAAAAATAGCAACTATCTCTGACAACTTACTCATTCCCATCAAAATAACTACAGTAGCATTAGATTTTGAAGCTGCATGAACATCTTTTGAAAGCTGGTGCGCTTTCGTAGTTCCAGTAATTACCCAAAAACTTTCTGAAAACCCTCGCTTAGTCAAAGGGATTCCCTGGTATGCAGGAACTGCATACGATGATGATATACCGGGCACCATAGCCGTCTCTACTTCAAATTGCCGTGCATAATCAATTTCTTCTGCACCACGACCAAAAATAAATGGATCTCCACCCTTTAATCGTACCACATGTCCATGACTTTTTGCTCTGCTAACAATCAATTCATTGATCTGCTCTTGCTGGTACTTGTAACATCCTTTTCTTTTTCCTACAAAAATTTTTTCAGCATTGGGTGCATAAACTAACAAATCTTCATTGATGAGTGCATCATACAACACTACATCAGCCGACTCCAATACTTTGATGGCTTTAATAGTGATCAAGTCAGGATCTCCTGGTCCTGCTCCTACTACTGTTAATTTTGGGGTTTTACTACTCATCTTTTTTTATTATTTATCACCTCTCAACTACAAGAGTCTTCAGTATAATTAAAGTACCTGGTGGTATCTGCGTTTAACCTAATTAAACGTTTTCTACTTCCAATGCTCTAAAATCCTTTACCTTTTGTAAAAATTCATTAGCACTTTTAATATAATCTACTGCAAAATCCTGACTAGGTGCATTCTTTTGTAATTGATAGATTAGTGCTGCAAAGGTACCATCTAATTTTATTTTTCCAGTTACTATAAATTCTTCATCAAACTGATGTATGATCCCTGCATGTGTATTTGTCTTTTTATTTTCTGCTAATAACAAAGCCTTTGCCGAATTCACTAAAGAACTATATGCATGATATATAGCATCAGAATACACTCCGTTCTCAAAAGAAATCTTTGCATTAATAATTTTTTCTTCACTTTCCAGAAACAAGGTAGCGATTAAATCAATAACAACACCTGCACACTCTCCAACTCCTATTGCCTTTATATATTCTTCCTCTGTTCCCCAATCAATAAAATCTTCTTGAGTAAGATTATCTACATTAGACAAATCTGTTAAAAAGTCGTAGAAGTACTTTTCTCCTTTTTCTTTGTAATATGCTAGGAATGATTTACCATTTGCATTTGCTTCAAAATCATCAAGAATTCTGCGTAATGCTTCTGGTCCTCTTCTACTTGGTATTTTTACCACTTTATCAGCAAAATATCCCTTTCCATCACCCAGATTTCCTCCACCTAATAACACCTGTAATGCGGGTGCTATTAATTTATCCTTAGTACGTACTGACATTCCCTGGAAACCAATATTTGCCATATTGTGTTGTCCGCACGCATTCATACATCCACTTATTTTAATCACTAAATCTTCTTTCTCCAAATATTGAGGATATTCTGATTTAATGACTCTCTCTAATTCTTCTGCAATACCTGTACTACTGGCAATACCTAAGTTACACGTATCTGTACCCGGGCAGGCAGTAATATCTATCGCTTTGTTATATCCAGCTTCTACAAACCCAAGCTTCGCTAATTCCAGATAGAAAAACGGCAATAACTCTTCTTTCACAAAAGGGATTAAAATGTTTTGACGTAATGACAATCTGATTTCTCCCGCTGCATAGTTATCTACCAAATCGGCTAATAATCTTGCTTTATCCGTATAAAAATCTCCTAACAGCACTTTAATTCCAATAGCAGCATAACCCGATTGTTTTTGAGCAATTACATTGGTTGATTTCCATAAATCATATGCAGTTTTATCCTCGATTACAATCTCTGGCACTTCAACTGACACAGGAACTGATTGTTTATATGCATCTGCATCTATTACAACAGTTTTTTCTTTAATTGCTTTTTGTTCTGCTTCTACTAATTCTTTAAAAGCCTCTAATCCAATATCTTTGACTAAGAATTTCATTCTAGCCTTCGCTCTGCTTTTTCTTTCTCCGTGACGATCAAATATTCGTAACACACCTTCCATTAAAGGAATAATTTTATCAGTGGTTAAAAAACTGTATAATTCGTCTGCATGTCTGGGCTGAGAACCTAACCCTCCGGCAAGCATTACTTTAAATCCTCGTACTCCATTTTCTATTTTGGCAATAAAACCTAAATCATGCATATAAGATAATCCTGTATCCTCATCAGTTCCTGAAAACGATACTTTGAACTTACGTCCCATCTCCTGAGAGATGGGGTTTCTCAAAAAGAAACGAAATAACGCATCCGCATACGGTGATACGTCAAATGGCTCATTGACATCAATACCGGCAGTTTCTGAAGCCGTTACATTTCTAACGGTATTACCACAAGCCTCTCTAAGTGTTACATCATCTTTCTCCAGTTCTGCCCACAACTCCGGTGTTCTATTTAGATCTACATAGTGAATCTGAATGTCCTGACGTGTGGTAATATGTAGTCTTCCTCTGGAGTATTCATCAGAGACACTACATATACGCCTTAATTGATTACTCAACACTTTACCATACGGTAATTTGATACGGATCATCTGTACGCCTTCCTGACGTTGTCCATATACACCGCGGGCTAAACGAAGACTACGAAATTTCTCTTCATCGATCTTTCCTTTATGGAACTGCTCAATTTTATTAGCTAATTCTATAATGTCCTTCTGAACAATTGGGTTTTCTATTTCGGTTCTAAAACTTTGCATGTTAACTGGTATTGAGTACAGAGTAGTTAGTATTGAGATTTCTCGTGGTATACTTTCCTCTATATTATTTATATAATGAACACTGAATTATTAGAAATTAAAATTAGTAAGAGTTCTTATTTACTTAGTATTCTTACTAATAGCTATATTTCTATTCTATAAATCCTGCTCCTGCTGTATTGTTGGTTTGTGCATCTATTAAGATAAATGACCCAGAAGCTTTATTTTTACTATACGAATCAATAGCCAAAGGCTTACTTAATTGAATCTGAACTTTTCCTATTTCATTTAAACTTAATGAGTTTTTTAAAGTATCCTCTCCAGAAAAATCGGTAGCAATAGTACCACTGATATTTTTTACTTTGGCAAGGACTCTATTACTTCCGCTTTGCACAAAGTAATTTGCTCCTACAACAAGATCTTTATTATCCATCCAGCATACAGTGGCTATTAATTGTTTCTCTATTTGTGGTTTTTCTGAAGACTTAACAATCATATCTCCACGACTCACATTGACATCATCTTCTAAGGTTATGGTACAAGAACTTCCTCTTCCTGCCGTTTCAAATGTCTGATCAAAGAAATAAATTTCTTTGATTTTGGAACTTGTTAATGATGGTATCACTGTCACCTCATCGCCTACAGAAAGATCACCACCATACAGTTTGCCGGCATATCCTCTAAAATCGTGAAATTCTGCTTGCTTAGGTCGGATTACTGTCTGTACAGGGAATCGCACTTCTGATTTTTCATATAAATCCTGAGCATCTAATTCTTCCAGATGTTCTAATAATGTCTGACCAGTATACCAAGGAGTATTTGTTGACTTATCTACCACATTATCACCCTGTAAAGCACTTACAGGAATAAAGGTTATATGCTGATCTTTATAATCACTTTTATCTACAAGCTTTTGAAAATCTGCTTTGATCGCATCATATTTCTCTTGAGAAAAATCAACCAAATCCATTTTATTAATAGCGACGATTACATCCTTTACTCTTAATAAATTATTTATAAAAAAATGACGATACGTTTGTTCTATTACTCCTTTACGAGCATCTACTAAAATGATAGAAGCCTGAGAGGTGGATGCTCCGGTAACCATATTTCTCGTGTACTCGATATGACCTGGGGTATCTGCAATAATGTAACTTTTCTTTTTTGTAGAAAAATAAATATGTGCCACATCAATAGTAATACCTTGCTCGCGCTCTGCAACTAATCCATCAGTTGCCAGTGAAAAATCAAGATAGTCAAAACCATTAGCTTTACTTCTTGTCTCAATAGCCTCTAATTTATCCGTCGTTAATGATTTAGTATCGTATAGGATTCGTCCTATTAAGGTACTCTTACCATCATCTACACTTCCTGCTGTTGCTATTTTTAATACTTCCATCTTATATTGGTTGATGGTTAATGGTTTTTTGCTGATGGAAATTAATATACTTCCAAATCAATCGTAAACCTATCCCCATTTATTTTATTTAATTCTTAAATTTCTATAGTTAACGTCACACGAAAGAGACTCTTAACTGTAAACAAACAACGATCAACTAATCTTAGAAATACCCTTGTTGTTTTCTTTTTTCCATGGCGGCTTCAGATCTTTTATCATCAATACGCGCACCTCTTTCTGAAATGGTAGAGTCTCTAATTTCTTCTACTACTTTATCAATCGTAATTGCATCAGAAAGAACTGCTGCTGTACACGACATATCTCCTACGGTACGAAAACGAACCATTTTTTCTTCAACAATCTCATTCTCGTCTCTATATACAACATCATCTTCTGCAGACCAGATCATCCCATCCCTCACAAATATTTTACGCTTATGTGCAAAATAGATAGAAGGGATTTCTATTTTTTCTTTTTCTATATAACTCCAAACATCTAATTCTGTCCAGTTACTAATTGGAAATACCCGAACATTCTGACCTAAATCAATTTTACCATTAAGATGATCAAATAATTCAGGACGTTGATTTTTCTCATCCCATTGTCCAAAATCATCTCTTACCGAAAAAATACGCTCTTTTGCTCTTGCCTTTTCTTCATCTCTACGAGCACCACCAATAGCTGCATCAAATTTAAATTCTTCCAAAGCATCTAATAAAGTAGTTGTCTGAAGACTATTACGACTTGCATATCTCCCTTTTTCTTCAACCACTTTACCTTGATCAATAGAGTCCTGTACGTTACGCACTATCAACTCTACCCCAAGTTCTTTTGCCAATCGATCTCTAAACTCTATCGTCTCAGGAAAGTTATGACCTGTATCAATGTGCATGAGTGGGAAAGGAATTTTACCTGGATAAAACGCTTTTTGTGCTAATCTTACCAGCGTAATAGAATCTTTACCTCCAGAAAAAAGTAATACTGGCTTTTCAAACTGAGCAACAACTTCCCGAAAAATATAAATCGCTTCGCTTTCTAAAGGATTTACAGTTAGTTTGTTTATATCCACAATTTGTTCTTTTATATTTTCAATCACTTCCATATTTAATTTCTTTTCTTTTTTGACTTTATAAAAGTCATTTTATTTTCCGGCCAACCAGAAAACAACAAATTAAATTAATTTGTATGCAGTCCGCATTCTCTATTTCCTAAAACTTTTGTTGGATCAAAGTACTTAAACTCGTTTAACAAATTGTGTTCATTCATATATATATCCAGTTCTGCATCAGTGTAATAATAAAAAGGACTTACTTTTAACACTCCATCTTTACCCATACTAAGAATATCCAATGAATTTCTTAGTTCAGTTTGTCCCTGTCTAAGATTAGTGAACCAAACATCTGGTGTGAAATCTGCCATTGCTCTTCTAAAAGGTTCTAATTTCACTTGTTCTGTAAATTCTTTATGTTTTGGATCTTCAATATCAGGAATTCCCATAACCACATCACGATGTGAAGAAGTTTGTTTAGGAACATATAATTTAATATTCAACGCTAAATCATCAATCACAGCTTCTGCATGCTTGTATGTATTGGGTGTGTTATAACCAGAATCACACCAAATGACTGGAATATCTTGTAAAGCCTTAGCACATACACTTAGAATTGCAGCTTCATACGGTCTAAAATTCGTAGTCACTACAGGTTTTTTAGCGTTTGACACTGCCCATTGCGCAATCTCTAAAGGCGTTTTATCTTTTAAGGATATATTTAAATTTTCTATTTCTTTTTCTGTCCAACTCATTATCTAAACTAAATTTTAGGTAAAACACCTATTTCCTTTTAAAATTTTGATCAGCTCTCTTATTCTAATAAGGTTCATATAAAGTTATTTACCCCATTTAATACGATTCCAAATCCTTTCATGAAAGAAATATAAAATCATTTTAGTCACAAAATCGATAGAAGCAATCGATGTTGCTAATGCTATTTCTCCTGTGAGCAAATAAGACACTATTAATGTATCCAATGTACCAACTACTCTCCAACTTACGGCTTTTGCTATACTCCGTAACGGTTTCTCAGACGTTTTATCATCCTCATACGTTGTTTTCTTTGTAGCTACTTTATCTAATATCATCTGATCTACAATCATTTATCTTATTTTAAAATCTATTACCCTATAGGATTAGTAGATTAATAGCAAATGTATAGATAAATATTTGCTTCTTAGTCTCAGAAAGTAAAGAAATCTTACTAAACCAATGAGAATTATGATATTATCATGAAAAAGCCTAGTAAGTTAGTAGATTAATAAAAATAAACGACTATGACACGATAAAACTTCAATTCAAATAATTCAAAAAAATCATATAATAATGCTTTTAATCGTCATAAAATGCTTTTAAACCGGTTAATGAATAATAGTTATATATTTGCACTTTAATTTAAAAACTAAATCAATGAAAAATCTTTACCTGCTTTTAGTAGTAATTATAACAGCTGTATTCATCTCTTGTGATAATGAGGACACTGAAGACATCCTCCAAGAAAATGTGTCGATCATAGGAAACTGGGAAATGACTTCAATAGAAATTACAGATGGCACAAGTACTACCGAATTTTTTGGAGAAGCTATCACTCTTGATTACACAACTGTAGGAAAAGATATCGATTATACGGTCACCTTTTCCGAAAACCCTAATGTATTGACAGGAGAAGGAGGATATACGGCCGTAGTTTCAACTACATATGCCGGACAAACAGAAACACAAGAGGAGACTATCTCTGACTTTATGAACTCTGGTGCTTGGAGAAAAGAAGGCAATATACTTTATACCACGACAGAAGAAGTTGAGTCTCCATCTACTATCAAAGAATTAACCGAAAACACAATGACCGTAGAGTCTATTATAAATCAAGTAATTGTTGATCCTGATTTTGGACTTAACACAACGGTTACTGGAACATTAACATATACTTTAGAGCGATAGGTATTACAAAATATACTCTACCCTAAATGGGTGCCTACTTGTAGACATCCATTTTTTAAACTCTTTCTAACGCCTGCTCAATATCTTTAATAATATCATCCACATGCTCCAATCCTACAGAGCATCGTACCATACCATCTGTAATACCAACAGCTTGCTTATCCTCAACTGCTAACTTAGCATGAGTCGTTGATGCGGGATGTGTAACAATCGTTCTGGAATCTCCCAGATTAGCAGAAAGCGAGCACATCTTGATACTATCAAAAAACATTTTCCCGCCCTGTACACCGCCATTAACCTCAAACGCCACAATATTACCACCGAGTTTCATTTGTTTTTTTGCTACCTCGTATTGCGGATGGGATTTCAAAAATGGATATTTTACCCAATTAATTTTAGGATGAGACTCTAAAAACTCAGCTAATTTCAATGCATTTTCACAGTGACGATCAGTTCTCACCGCTAATGTTTCTAAACTTTTTGATAACACCCAGGCATTAAATGGAGACATTGCCGGTCCTGTCACACGAGAAAATAAATAGATTTCTCTGATTAATTCTCTGGAACCCACAGTAACCCCTCCAAGCACCCTACCTTGTCCATCAATTAATTTGGTAGCAGAATGAATAACTAAATCTGCTCCAAACTTTATAGGGTTTTGTAAATAAGGCGTTGCAAAACAATTATCAATAATTAAAAGTAACTTATGTTTTTTTGCTATTTTACCCAATAATTCCAAATCTAATACATCTACACCTGGGTTAGTCGGTGATTCTGCATAAATAATTTTAGTATTAGGCTGAATCAAACTTTCTATAATATCAATCTGGTTAACTGGAAAATAACTAGTTTCTATATCCCATTTTGGAAAGTACTTTGTAAACAAAGCATGAGTCGCTCCAAAAACAGAACGGCACGAAATCATATGGTCTCCGGCATTTAATAATGCAGCAAAAGTAGCGTATACTGCTGCCATACCTGTAGCAAAAGCAAATCCATCCTCAGCTCCCTCTAACTTGCAAATCTTATCAACAAACTCACTGGTATTAGGATTACTATATCGACTATATAAATCTCTTTGTTTTTCTTCTGCAAAGGCAGCTCTCATTTCTTCTGAATCGTCAAAAACAAATCCCGAAGTCAAATATAATGGAGTAGAATGCTCCCGGAACTGAGTTTTACCTGTTTGTGCTCGTACAGCTTGCGTTTCAAACTTTTGACTATCCATACTCATACTTCTTCTTTATTAACCACTACTTTAAATGCTATCGTAGCCGTTGGTTCTAAAGTTTTAGACACTGAACAATATTTCTCAAAAGATAATTGTGCCGCTTTCTTTGCTTTTGCCGGAGCTATGGTCCCTTCTAAATACACAATCACTTCGATGAGTTGAAAAGGAGTGGCATCCCCTACTTTTTCTCTATGACCAATTACTTCTACATTATATGAAGTAATCTCTTGTCTTTGCTTCTTTAATATCGAAATAATGTCTATAGAACTACATCCAGCTACTCCCATCAATACATATTCCATAGGGCTTGGCGCTAAATCATGACCACCAACTGCGGCTTTACTATCTATATACGTTACGTGACCTCTTTCGTTCTTAAGTTCGAAATGATAGTCTTCATCTATTCTTTTTAAATTTATTTTCATAATCTTCTCCCTTTCTACTACAGAGATAGTATTCTTGGGAATTTTAATTAAACTTTATTTATCAACTTAGTATTTATTCATTTTTAAACGAACTATTTTTATTAGCAACCACAATACGTATAACAATCCGGTTGTTATTAAAAATTAAAAAAAGGTTAGTTTATCCTTTTTCTGTCAACCTTAGAACATCTCCAAAAACTCCTCTTGCTGTAACGGCAGCACCAGCACCTGCTCCTTGTATTACGATCGGTTGATCACCATACGATTCTGTATAAATCTCAAAAATGGAGTCTGAACCTTTCACTTGCCCTAATGCACTTTCTTGCGGAACAGATACCAGTTTCACGTCAAGAATTCCTTTTTCCTTCGATAAGTCTCCGTGAAGATCTCCAATATATCGCAATACATGTCCTTTTTTCTGGTCTTTTTTAATTTTTTCATACACAATATCTAATTCCTTTAATCTTACTAAGAATTGTTGAGCATCTCCTGCTCTAAGGTTTTCCGGAATCAAATTATCAATATTCACATCAATAAATTCATTATTTAAATCTAATTCTCTCGCTAAAATCAATAACTTTCTACCTACATCATTCCCACATAAATCCTCTCGAGGATCAGGTTCTGTAAATCCGAGATCAATAGCCTCCCGCAACACTTCGCTAAATAACCTTTCTTGTGCTGAGAAATTATTAAACAAATAACTTAATGATCCAGAAAATACTCCTTTTATTCTAGTGATATTCTCTCCTGATAAATGCAATAGTTTTATGGTATCAATTAACGGAAGTCCTGCTCCCACATTAGTCTCATATAAATATTGTTTTTGATTCTCTTCCAGTATGTTTCTTAATTCTTTATAAAAACCAAAACTTAATGTATTTGCTACTTTATTAGAGGATACCAGATCAAATCCATTTTTTGCTAAAGTGATGTAGTTTTTTGTAAAAGCTTCACTAGCTGTATTATCAATAGCTATCAAATTTTCTAAATGATTCTCATTTGCAAATTGAATAACATCTTTAATTGTATAAGAATTTCCTTGTTTTTCTATAGCTGTTTTCCAATGCTGATCTACACCTTTTTTCTCCAGTAAAACCTTTCTTGAGTTTCCTACAGCAAAAATATTTAAATCTACTTTTTTTCTCTTCTGTATATCTTTAGCCGATTTTAAAATTTGATCGATCAATGTACCACCAACTAATCCATGTCCAAAAATTGCTAAGTTTATTTTCTTTGCAATACCAAAAACTTCTCCATGAATCACATTGAGCGCTTTATGCAATTGGTTTTTACGCACTACTAAACTTACATTTTTACCCGTGATTGTATTATTAAACAACAATGGTATTACTTGGTTTTTAATCAATGCATTGTACGGCTTATGAAACGTACTTAAATCCTGCCCAATAATTGAAATGACTGATACATTACCTTCAATTGTAATAGCACTCACATCACGTTTATAAAAATCAGCTTCAAATTCTTCCTCTAGTGCTTTTTTTGCCTCTTTTGCACTATCCGCTCCAACAACAAAACCAATCCCTCGTTCAGAAGATCCCTGAGAAATAATACTGACACTTATACCCCTGAAAGCAAGCGCTTTAAAAATCCTGGCATCTACTCCTACTTGTCCTAGCAATCCTCTACCTTCTAAATTAATCAGCGCTACGTTTTCTAATACGGAAAGTGACTTAATCCCCTTCTCACTTGCTTCTGAAGTGATCAAAGTGCCTTCGCTTTTGTGATCAAATGTATTTAATATCCGCAAAGGAATATTCTTTTCAATTAAAGGGATAATTGTTTTGGCGTGCAGCACATTCGTTCCAAAATACGCTAATTCATTTGCCTCAACAAAAGATAATCTTTCAATTTTCCTGGCATCTGTGACTAACTCTGGATCCGCGGTATAAATTCCGTTAACGTGAGTAAAACTCTGCAATTCATCAGCATCTAAGTAATTTGCTAATAAAGAAGCTGTGTAATTACTCCCATTTCTACCTAATGTGGTTGTTTCATTTTTAGTATTAGATGCTATAAATCCTGTTACTATATTGACAGTAGCTCCATTATATTTATTGAAATGACTGACAACATTCTCTTTAGAAAGTTTATCTAAGGGTTGTGCATCTCCAAACTGAGCATCCGTAACAATCAATTCTCTGGTATCTGTAAAATTAGCATCAATTCCTTTTTCCTTAAGAATCTGCGTCACTAACTTTGCCGCAATCACTTCTCCCTGTGATAATACCTGATCTTTTATTCGCTTACTATAATCTCCTATTAAAGAAACACCTGCAAAAAGTTTATCCAGTGTTTCAAACTCCTCTGTGAGATCCATGGCTTTAAAATCCGAAATCTGATATTTTTTGAATGCTGCTAATTGTTCCTTATAATCCTTGTTCTTAACGGCAACCTCCAAAATTTGCTCCAATTCATCGGTAGACTTTCCTCTAGCCGAAATTACAACCGTAATTCTTTCGCCACTTTTGACCTTATCTTCAATAATATCAATAACGGATTGAATCCCTTTTCCGTTAGCCAACGATTTCCCACCAAATTTTAAAATCTTCATATTATCTGTTGTCGCTCTATTCTCATAGAGTATCTATGTTATTTATTATTTAATATTGTAAGTGATTTCCTGAAACTTCTTTTATAGAATCAGGAATACTCTTTACAGATCAAAACCTTTCTAGAACACATCTTTTAACAATTCTCTTAATTGCTCGAACTCGATTAAAAAGGCATCGTGTCCATGAATTGAGTCTATAATACCATGTGTTACATTTTGCTTTACTTCTTTTAACTCACTAAATGTAATTGCATCTTCTGCAGCTGTAAAAAAACCGTCAGAATTCACACTAATTATATGAATATCTGAAGTAATTTTACTTGTTACTTCTTTAAAGCTATCTCTTCCTGCGGTTATATCAATAGTAGCCAATATATGGTTCAATTCTTTATAAGCAAACAGCGTATATCTCTCCTGTAATTTCTTCCCGTGATGAAGCAACCAACTTTCGATATTATACATCTCTTTTTCTGTATTATAACTCCTATCAAACTTTTGCTTAAAAGATGCTGGCGACCTATAAATCAACATAGCGTGTAATCTCGCATCGTGAACAGGATTGCTCGAATTTAGTAAAATTTGCTCTTGCACCAAACAATTCGCCTTCAGCCAATCAGTAGATTTCCAATCGGTTGCCACAGGTATTAGATGTTCTATTAAATCAGGAGCTAATGCTGCTAGCTCCCATGCAATACCTCCTCCTACCGATCCACCAATAACAGCATACAAGGTACCTATGCGTAGTTGATCCAATCCTCTAGCAAAAATAGCAGCAATATCTCTCGCATTGAATATTTTATAATCTGAAATCAAGTTTACTGTAGCCCCATCATATCCATTTCCAGGAATATTAAAGGACAGGACGGTATATATATTGGTATCTATACATTTACCGGTACCAATAAGACCGTTCCACCAGCCACCTTCTCCACAAACAGTAGAATTACCTGTAAGTGCATGATTGACTAAAACAATAGGAGCATCACCAAGGGGTTGACCAAACACCTCATAACTGAGATCTATCGAATCAAAATGATGACCACCCGTTGTTGTAATATTTAATATTTGAACTTTTTGGAGCATATTCTCTACTAATCAATAACGTTTTGTTCCTGTTTTAATGATCACAACCCTATTATTTTATACCAGCAAAAGCTTCTTTTAAGTCGGCTTGTAAGTCTTCTACAGCTTCTAATCCCACAGAAAGTCGTATCAAATCCTGAGTAACACCCGTGGATTCTTGTTGCTCCGGGTTTAATTGCTGATGAGTAGTACTTGCAGGATGAATAATCAGTGATTTAGAATCTCCAATATTAGCGAGTAATGAAAAAATCTTAGTCTCATTTGCTATTGTTTTAGCAGCTTCAAAACCTCCTTTTACGCCAAAAGTAATAATACCACTTTGTCCTTTTGGCAAGTATTCTTTTGCTAAGTCATGATATGGATCATTTTTTAATCCAGGATACTTTATCCAGGTTACCTCTTCCTGGCTCTCTAACCAGGTAGCTAATGCCAATGCATTTTCACTATGTTTTTTAATTCTAATTTCTAGCGTTTCTAGTCCCTGAATAATCTGAAAAGCGTTAAACGGACTTAATGCTGCTCCGTGATCACGCAATCCTTCTATTCTGGCTTTAGCGATAAAAGCTGCGGGGCCTAATACATCGTGATATACTAACCCGTGGTATCCTGCAGAAGGTTCTGTAAACTCCGGAAACTTACCACTAGACCAATCAAACGTACCTGCATCAATAATAGCACCCCCTAGAGAAGTTCCATTACCACTAATATATTTTGTCAACGAATGAATCACGATATTCGCTCCGTAAGCAATTGGGTTTAATAATGCTGGTGTTGCTACCGTATTGTCCACGATAAAAGGAACTTTAACTGCTTTAGCCTCTGCCGAAATTGATTTTAGATCCAGTACATCCAGTTTTGGATTTCCTAATGATTCTACAAAAAATGCACGTGTATTATCTTGCACTGCATCCTTAAAATTTTTGGCATCTGAGGGATCTACAAACGTAGTGGTAATCCCGAACCTTGGTAAGGTTACACTTAAGAGATTGTATGTGCCTCCATACAAACTACTAGAGGCTACGATATGATCTCCTGCTTTAAGAAGTGTCAATAATGTAGTATTAATAGCAGCTGTTCCTGAGGCAGATACTACAGCCGCAATTCCGCCCTCTAATTTAGCAAGGCGTTGTTCTAAAATATCATTAGTTGGATTATTAAGTCGTGTGTAGATATAACCCGGTTGCGATAAGTTGAATAAATTAGCTGCATGATCAGAATCTTCAAAAACGTACGAGGTAGTTTGATAGATCGGTACAGCTCTGGTTCCTCCATTTGTTGTTACATCGTGTCCTGCATGTAAAGCTTCTGTTGCAAATTTTTGGGTACTCATAATTTTCTCTTTTTCGAAATTCTAACTTATTAAAATAAAATTCAAATACGCTTCACACCTTATTATTGTGTATGAATATAGAAAATTAAAAAGAAAGGAAACGACAATTACACTTTTGTAATTGTATCGAGTTATCTTCTCCCAAATTATCGGGATAGAATGTAGCACCTTCTTTAAAATCCTGATAGTATTCAGGAAATATAAAGGGTTGCTAAGGTTTCATCGGGTCTAATCCCTCCACCTTTCTTAATAACTTGCTAATATGTATAAGAAACTTAAGCGCAAAGCTAATAATTATTTTTAAACTAGAAAGCATTGTTTACAGTTTAAAAAATATTTTTTGATTTATAAGGTATACTCTAGGACCTCAACACAGAATTCTAAAGGTATTTATTCTATATACCAGATTTCACTTAATGCACCACCATCATAACCACCGGTAATCCAGATTTTATCTTTAAAAACTATTGTTGCATGTGATATCCCACCATAAAACATATTCATATCATACTCTTCATATTCAATCCAATTTTCACCATCCTCAGTATACCAAATATCATTATAGACGTTACCGATAGTGGATCCATTACTTCCCCCAATAAGCCACATTTTATTATCTAATGTAAACATTATTTGATAAGTCCTTTCTGGAAAACTAGCATTTGCTGTAACTAAAGACCAAGATTTACCGTCAATACTAGTATATATATTATTAGATTTTGTAATTGATGAATTAAGCGCCGAACCTCCGCTTATCCACAAAGCATTATTAAACTCAGTAATACCAAATCTTGCTTCTGGAAATTCATTTGGCACATCAGTAATTACATCGGTTGCCCAAGTTGCTCCATCGGTCGATGTTGCTATACGTCTTGCTCCCGTATCCTCAAAATCACAAATCCATATTGAATTATTATATACAACTCCTCTAGAAGATAAGCTTTTGACGTCAAAAGGTAACACACTATCATAATTTGCCCAATTTTCTCCATCACTAGTAAACCAGACATCATTGTAAAATGAGTTATAACCGTCATCTGCCCCTCCTATCACCCATAATTTATTATCAAAAACAAGTGTAATATGATATCCCCGAGCACCAAAAGGAGCGTTTGCTTCTTTTAAGTTCCAATTTTCTCCATCATTACTTGTCCATATATCATAACAACCAGTACCTAAACCATCCTTATATCCTCCGATAAGCCAAAGTTGATCTTTAAACACCGTTAAAGTATGTGCATACCTTTCGCCAAAAGGTGCATTATCTGTAACTTTAATAGGATTTCTAAACCCTCTAGTAGTAAAACTATAGGTACTGCTAACAGCTACTCCTCCTTTACCATCCTTAACTTCAACTTTCCAGAAATAGGTGTTTAAAAGCCCCAATCTTTTATCATCCTCTACATTGTAAGACAATTCTGTAATTCCATCTGCAAAAATAGTTTGTGGATCTTCATTCTGATCTAAGTATAGTGTATAAATTAATTCATCACCATCGTCATCTTGTGATGCATTCCAAGAGAATTGAGGGTTTAGATCGACTCCTTCAGCAGTATTAGTGACTCCGATTAATGTAAATGGTTTAGGCTGATTATTATCTTTTAAGGTGGTAAAACTAAAAACTTCATCACTTTCTATAATTAGCCCACTAGAGTCTTTAGCAATTACCTTCCAGTAATAAGTAGTATCTTCTGCTAATGGAGTTTCTATGATATAATTAGTTTCTTCTATGTTTTCTGCAATACTAGTTACTGGAGTTTCATTAGTATCCATTAATAACTCATATTGAACAGTACCTCCATCAGAAGTTACTAGTTCTTCCCAAACAAATGTTGGTAAAAGGGTAATATCAATTGCTTCATTAGCTACTGATATAAGGTTAAAAGAACCAATAGAATTTTCCTTTTTTGTTGTAAAACTAAAAACTTCATTACTTGTGGTCGATAAGCCTGTATCATCTATTGCTAAAACTTTCCAATAATAGGTAGTTTCATATAGTAAAGGATCTGATAGTATATAACTATTCTCTTCTAGTCCAACAGCAATTTCTTTAACTGGATCTTCATTAACATCCAGTAAAATAGTGTAAGTAATATCATCACCATTAAGATCAGTAGAACTATTCCACTGTAATCTAGGCAGTAAATTCACATCTGTAGCCTGATTAAGCACTTCTACTAAGGAAAAACTTGATGGCTTCTTATTGATTAGCTCGTCATCTACTTTCTTACTACAAGATACTAATAATAATATTGCTGCGATAACATAAGAAAAAGCACTAATCAACTTCATACAGATAACTTTTATATTTTACTAAAATTAAATATTCACATCAACCTTAGTAATTCTTTGATTTTAAGTATTGTAATATAGGTTTTTTTCTTTAAAACACTTACTCTCTAAAATAAATTTCACTCGCAGAGGAACTGTCACTAGAAGTAGCATTGCGTATTAACCATAATTTATTTTTAAAAACGACTGTATTGTAATTACTAGCATTCACATAAAAACCATTATCATAATCATATTCATCATTCATCCAATCTATACCATCATATGAAAACCAAAGGTCATAATACCCACTAGCAAAACCTCCACCTCCTAATACCCACATTCTATTATCCAATGAAAATGTGATATGACCATGTCGTGATGAAAAATCTGCTTGATTATTAACTATTGACCAGGAAGCTCCATCAGCGCTTTTCCATACATCATTAAAAGACCCTATGGCTGAACTATTTTTTCCACCAATAATCCATAAACTATCATTAAACTCAATAAATTCAAATTCAGTTCTTGCCGGAACAGAAATATCGGTATTTATTTGAACCCAATCTGTTCCATTCTCAGAACTCCAGGCATCAAAATAAAATCCATCATTATCCAAAATTCGATAAATAAAAATTTTGTTTTTATAAGCTATTACTTTATGATCTGAATTCACTGCAAATGGTAAATTAGTAGTAAGTTCTGTCCATGTAAGTCCATCACTACTAGACCACACCTCATTACCTCCTCCTATAACCCATAATTTGTTATTATGCACAATCGTAGCATGGTCGTATCTGTTTCCAAAAGGAGCATTACTAACCACCTGATTCCAATTTTCTCCGTCATCACTAGACCAAATATCGGATAGAGGTCCTGTTACAAGGTCTACACCTCCTATCATCCATAGTTTATCATTAAACTCGGTAAGGGTATATCTAATTCGTTTGTCAAAAACAGTATTACCCGTAACTAAAACTGCTTTTTTCATACCACGGGTTGTAAAACTATATGTATCGCTTAGAGCCTCTCCTCCATTACCATCAGTAACTTTAACTTTCCAGAAATAGGTATTCAATAACTCTAGGCGTTGATCATCAATCACTTTATATGATTCATTCTCGATTTCCTCTGCAAAAATAGCTTGAGGATCTTCATTTTGATCTAAATACAGTGTATAAGTCAATGCATCCCCATCTTCATCCTGTGACGCATTCCAAGAAAACTCAGGAAACAAATCAACCCCTATAGCTGTATCAGTAACCCCTATCAACGTGAATGGTTTAGGCTGATTATTATCTTTTAAAGTGGTGAAACTAAAAACTTCATCACTCTGAGTAATTGATCCATTAGCAGCTGTCGCAATCACCTTCCAATAATATGTGACACCCTCATCTAAAGGAGCTTTGACTACATAATTAGTTCCCTCCAGACTTTCTGCTACACTCGTTACTGGATCTTCCTTAGTATCTATTAATAATTCATATCGAATAGCATCTCCATCAGGATCTACTAATGGTTCCCACTCAAAAGTTGGCAAAAGTGTTACATCTACAGCCTCATTTGCTACAGATATAAGATTAAAAACACCCGGAGATGAACTTTTCTTTTGTGTAGTAAAGCTAAATATTTCGTTGCTTTCTGTTGACAACCCAGTATCATCTGTTGCTACTACTTTCCAATAATAGTTAGTTTCATAGGCTAATGGGTCTGTCATTACAAATCTATTTTCTTCTAAACCAACTTCAATCTCTTTTATTGGGTTTTCATTCGTATCCAGTAAAATAGTGTAGGTAACCTCATCATCATTGGGATCGATAGAGCTATTCCATTGTAGTTTGGGCATCACATTGACATTTGTCGACTTATGAGGTACTTCTACTAAAGAAAAATTCGTTGGTTTCTTATTTATCAAATCATCATCTACCTTCTTACTACAACATACTAATAACAGTATTGCTGCCAAAGTACAGAACGAATATTTAATCAATTTTATCTGGGTCATTTGTGAAAAATTTTATGTAAAAATCAACATATGGAAACATAATTAATTTGCAATAAATATGTTCAAGATGCTGTTTTCAGTATTTATAAAATGTAAATTCTATTAATAAGTGTCTTAACAAAGAAAAATGTTACGTATTTACTTATTTTAAAACGTATGTAAAATCTCCAGATATAAAACCTAAATTTTATAGTTTATAAATTCACAAAACCTTTATATCCCTTTAGTTTATTTAAGAAACTATCTTTTGCTATTTTCTTAAAATTAATGATACGTTAAATACTTTTGAATCTTATCAATTTTTTTACCTTTGCCGAAAATAATATAAGGGATAAATTTGACTGATTGCAACCCTAAAAAACACTCATCAATTTTCCAGTGTTGATAAAAAAAATGCTAAAGCAGTTCGATACCATTACATCCTTATCGAAAGCTTCGCATCGCAATCCAGTCGTTTTGATCAATAAAAAATAAAAAAATGGCATATTTATTTACTTCAGAGAGTGTATCTGAGGGACATCCGGATAAAGTAGCAGATCAGATAAGTGATGCTTTATTAGATAATTTTTTAGCTTTTGATAAAGATTCGAAGGTAGCTTGTGAAACTCTGGTGACAACTGGACAGGTAGTGCTTGCAGGTGAGGTAAAATCCACCACCTATCTTGATGTACAACATATTGCAAGAGAGGTAATTAATGGGATAGGCTACACTAAAGGAGCGTATCAGTTTAGTGGTGATTCTTGTGGTGTAATTTCTCTTATCCATGAGCAATCACAAGATATCAATCAGGGAGTGGATCGGGATACCAAAGAAGAACAAGGTGCTGGGGATCAAGGGATGATGTTTGGATATGCAACCAAAGAGACAGAAAACTATATGCCTTTGGCATTAGATATCTCACACAAAATATTAATAGAATTAGCTGAGCTAAGAAAAGAAGGAAAAGAAATTCCATATTTACGTCCTGATTCTAAAAGTCAGGTTACTATAGAATATAGTGATGAAAATATTCCACAACGTATTGTCGCGATTGTGGTTTCAACTCAGCATGATGATTTTGATACTGATGATGAGGTAATGCTTGCTAAAATAAAAAATGATATTATTTCTATTCTAATCCCGAGAGTAATATCACAATTACCTCAATATATTCAGGAATTATTTAATGATCAAATTACATATCATATCAATCCCACTGGCAAATTTGTTATAGGTGGTCCTCATGGCGATACTGGTTTAACAGGTCGTAAAATTATTGTAGACACATATGGCGGAAAAGGTGCTCACGGTGGTGGAGCATTTTCTGGTAAAGATCCAAGTAAGGTGGATCGCTCTGCTGCATACGCAGCAAGACATATTGCTAAAAACCTGGTAGCTGCTGGGGTTTGTAATGAAGTATTGGTACAAGTTTCTTATGCGATTGGTGTTGTAGAACCTACTTCAATTTTTGTAGACACCTACGGATCTAGTACCCTAGGATTAACCGATGGTGAAATAGCAAAAAAAGTTGCAGAAATTTTTGATATGAGACCTGCAGCTATTGAAGAACGACTCAAATTGCGTAATCCTATTTATCAGGAAACTGCTGCATATGGACATATGGGCAAAGAACCAAAATTGGTAACCAAAACCTTTGAAAGTCCTTATTCTGGAAAAGTTGAAAAAGAGGTTGAACTTTTTACCTGGGAGAAACTAGATTATATAGAAAAAGTTAAAAACACATTTAACATTTAGAATTTCAATAAGTTAGCGTACATTTAGAAGAGTTTGGTTCATATTATACTTGTATAGTGATCGACCGGATACTATTTAGGAACCTACGAATACTAAAAAAGTAAAATTAATAGTATTAATATCGAGTACCTTCGAATAACTATTGATAGTATTTTAAATCTATAGAAATGAAATTAAAGATAATGATAGCCTTTTTTATATGTTGTGTTTCTACCTTGTCGTATGGCCAAGATTATAAAAGCTATACAGAAGTAGTGAAAAATATAGACACTAAAATAGATCAAGGATCATATAGTGCAGACACATCTATTTCTGCTGACAAACTGATTATCGAAACTCCAGAACAAAATATAGCCGAAGAAAATGAAGATTTTTTTAGTGAAGATGAATGGAGAAAAATTAAGAATCAAATAAAGAAGAATAAAGATAAGATAACTAATTTAGGAAATAATATGTATAGTTCAAAAACACTAGATACTATATTTCTTTATATTTCAGACACAGATACTAAAACAAAATTATCGTGTAACAACTAAATTCAATTAATATGTTCTACTGTGGGGGAAGAACATATATATTTAAAAAGGCTACTATATATTAGTAGTCTTTTTTGTTATAAACTACCTCTATACACAATCTCTTAAAACAAAAAAATCTCTTTTTTTAAATTTAAAGGGGTAATCACCATTCAAAAAGGGGTGTTTTCCCTCTTTTAAGTACCTGTAATATTTATTAAATTAGTTATTCATTAGCAGGTTTCTGTCGACTATTTTTTTTGAATTTACCTTACACGTAAAATTGAAGTAATGGTTTTCTAAGTATCTCTTCTGAAACATTAAAAATGAATCAAAAGCTATATTGTTTAGCTTCTATTTTAACATTACGAGTTACTTAAAAGATAAAAAAATGAAATTCTTAATCACTATAATCACTTTAGTATGTAGCTATCAAGTTGCACTAGGCCAAACTCAAGAAGAAGAAAGCCAAGACGTACTACAACAAAAAATTTCTCAAATAAGGTCAGGACTTAATCAATCAGACACAAATCAAAATACCACTAAGCATTATAATGCAGAAGAATGGAGACTCATAAAAAAACAGATAGAAGTAACTAAAAGCAATATCATACTTGGCAAGGAAAAAATTCATTTTCATAAAATTTTAGACACAATCTATCTAGAAATCCCTGTATTAGCATCTTTTTCTCAAACGAATTAATACTATAAAACCGAAAACTTATAATGGTTTACTCTTAGTATAAATATTAAAAAAGAAATTTTATCATTTCCTCATCAATATAAGTGAAAGAAAAAGTAATTTAACAACATCAAATCATTTTAAACTAATACGTACCATGGCAAAATCAAATTATTGTTTAATTGATCCCGATGGAGGTTTCTTAAAGGTAACGGTAACTGCTAATAACGGTATAAGAACAGGCGCTGTTTTTGTACTCTGGGAAATACAACAAGGTCAGTGGGGGAAAAAAGAAAAGTTTCAGGTTTCGACGGGTGATAAGGGAGTTGATGAATTTGTTATAAACGTAAGACCTACTGATATTGAAAATAATTCCCTGGCTTGGTTTATGAATGCTTGTTCCTCCATTCATGCTATTGATCGTGGAGAAATCACTATAAATATAACGCAAGACAATGTAAATCGTTTTAAAAAATCATCTTCCAGACTGATTCCTAAATGTAACGACGCTAAACAGCTTCAATTTGGAAGCCATGTCATTTTTAAACATATGATTTCAGAAAATATTTCAACATCAGATTTATGGAAAGACACAGAATAATAATAAGTATTATTGCTTACTGGTTTTCTATAAGCTGCATTGCACAGAGCACCAACACTGATAGCGCATTTCATTATAAATTGGATTATAATGTTCCGGAGAGTCCAGCTTTTTCTGTTTTAGATGCCAACCCAACTACCGTATTAAGAGCTAGTGCACCTCAAGAGATTATCTCCCATTTAGCTAGTAATTTTTTAAGTGGAAATGAAGTTAGTCCAGGTATTGCTCTGGATTTTAATCCCTACTTTACTTTTGGTGGAAGAGTACGAAGCATTGATGTATACAGAAACAACTATTGGAAACGATTATTAGCCAATACACAAGTATCTTTTGCCACAATTAACTCTATTGATTATCCCGAGGATATGTTATTTTCTGGTGGTATTAGGGCAACATTATTTGACAGCAAAGATATCTTATTTGATAAAAGTCTGGGTGATGATATTGATAAAGCGTTGCTTCCTGATGATTCTGTAGAACCCGGTCCATTTGAAGATAATGATCAAGGTGCTGTAGTTAATAATAAAAAATTAGCAGATGCCTATGAGAAGGCAAAACGTCGTTATCAAAATACTAAAGGAGGGTCTATTGCTATAGGATATGCAATCGCAGGACGTGCAAAGGACAACTCTTTTAAAACTGATAGTATTGTTACGTATAGACATCAAGCCTGGTTAGCTGGGCAATATGATTTAGGCAAAAGCAACATGAGTATTAATGCTATGGTAATGTTTAGATACGATCAGACAATACAAGCTGATGATGTAGACGGTGTTATAAGCGGAATTGCATTAAGAAAATATGGTAAAAAATTAATTGTATCCGCAGAAATTTATCACGATAGCATGAAAGAAAGCATAGATTTTGGTGGATATGCTGAGGCATACCTCATTCCTAACATTACATTATTTGTTTCATTAAAAAAAGAAACAAATAGCATAACCAATGAGGAGGATGTTATATTGAAACCCGGCATTAAATGGAATTTTAGTCAATCAAAAAAATAACACTGCTTTTACATTTCCCCTTTATAAAATTTTTACAATACTATTAATATAAAAAATCATGGGAAAAACATTACGGGTCTGCCTGGCAATGGGCGGAGGAGTATCGCTGGGATCTTTTTCTGGATCTGCACTCACAGAAGCACTAAAATTATTAATCATTTATGGGAAAGATGGTAATAAAAAAGCATATGATAAAGTTATTGTAGACGGAATGAGTGGCGCTAGTGCTGGTGCTATTGCACTTACCATTATGCTTAAGTGTCTAATCGACTACCGTTCTATGATACCTCTTTATAGTGACACACTTACGGAGGGACACTTACTGGATGAAATTATAAAAGATTATTTTGAAGGAAATAAAGAAAAGGCAAAAAAATACGAAAAAAAATTTGAGGCCTTAAAAGCATTGCAACTTGCTCAAAAAATTCAATATAAAATATGGGTAAATGAAGTAGATTCTAACAAGTTGTATGGTAAGAAAATTAAAGAAACACATGTTGTCGAGCCTAATGAATCATTCTCATTACTGGATAGGAAGTTATTAGAAGATCTCACAAAAAAATATCTAATGACTTCTGATGGATTTGATATATCAAGGCGTACTCTTTTAGACCCTAAACGTGTGATTTTTGCTTGCTCTCTTACCAATTTATTACCCATTGAATTAACCATTTCCAAAGAGAATAAAAATCAGCCTGAAGGTAAGAACAAACTAGAGGAAAATGTATTAAAGTCAATTGGGTCAGACAATCACTCTGAGTTAAGAGTAATTGATTTCATTTTTGATGAAAAAGCCGTACTCCAACAAAAGAAAGAAACCGATACACGATGGTTAAAATTCTGTCAAAACCCTGATATTAAAAACCCTACTCATTTTGACATTACTGATAAAAAAGCATGGGCAACTATTTCTGCTTCTGCAATAGGATGTGGTGCTTTTCCTATCGCTTTTGAGCCTGTAATGCTTAGAAGATTTCAACAGGAATTTGGTAATGATAATGAATATACCGATTGGCCTTCATCTTTCATAAAAATTCAAAATGAAATTAATAATCAAAAAATCCAAAATCCAAAACAGTTTATTGACAATAGCTATTTTGCTGAAGAAGTGGATAATCAAATAGATTATCAAAGCTTTAACTTTCCATATATAGATGGAGGCACTTTTAATAACGAACCTATTAGAGAAGCTTTTAAGATAGGTAATTTTCAGGATTTTGGTCGAGAAACAATACAAGAAGAACGTTTGATACTTTTTGTAGATCCTATTGTTAGAAAGGAACAATATCATTCTTTCAGAGTCTCAGCCTATTCTCCAATTAAAAAATCAGATAATGGAGTCGTATTCAAAAAAGAGATCAGTAAACTTTTAGGAAATACCTCTAGTATCATCAATGTATTAACCAATCAAGGTAGTATTAAAGAAGAGCACAAAATAATTGATATAAAAGAAAACTTTGAGCTCAGAACTACGATTTTTGACTATCTGGATGCTAATACTGATATGAGTAGTAATCTCAATATCAAAATTATAGCTACAGCTTTTAACAAGATTAACAAGAATCTAAAAAACGGCATCATCTCTTTGGGAACAAGAGATCCCATGGAGTATTTTCTAGCCGAAATTCACAAAAGCTGTCTTAAACAAGGAGAAGATCAAACCGCCTGTCTTACTATTAGCGAGAACATGTTACAACAATTAGAACAGCAAATCAATAGCAATAGTATTGTAAATATTGAACAAGTATACGACCTACTTAATCTTACTACTAAATCCGATCGTAATGGGTTTGCACAAACCGTATTTAAAGTGATTGCTGATTTTGCTCTGAATAC
This sequence comes from Aquimarina addita, assembly GCF_039539305.1. Taxonomy (NCBI): domain Bacteria; kingdom Pseudomonadati; phylum Bacteroidota; class Flavobacteriia; order Flavobacteriales; family Flavobacteriaceae; genus Aquimarina; species Aquimarina addita. The sequence continues at coordinate 110,936 of NZ_BAABCW010000012.1, forward strand.
AGATGGCAAAAATGAAAATGCCTATCGCGCAGCAATATTACCTATTAATAAAAGATTAGATACTGTAGAGCTACCAGGAAGTGAAATACAAGCATTTGGAGGTTTTTCTTCTCTAAAAGCAAGACAATATGCTTTTGAATTTGCTCGATTAAGTGCTTTGTTATCTCTAAAAGAAAACATAGGAGGTTTTCGACCTGAGCGTCCTTTTATTGCTAACAAAGGCTTTAAGAAATTAGAAGAACAAATAACTGAAAGAATCAAGGGTATTGATTTCTATAATGATAAAGATGAATATACAAGCTCTTTAGAAAACAACCTTTTTAATCCTTCTGTAATTCGGATAAAAAACATTCTATTAAGCAACAAATACTTAAAATTCATACTATTAAAAGTGCCTTTTGTAGCCACCTCATTAATAAGCACTGCGTTACTACCAGTAGTATCTGTTAGTCTTTTTGTTTCTTCTATATTTAAAAAATCTCCTTGGAGAGGCTCCAATATCCTTAAAAAAATTATCCGCAGTAGTGTAAATCAAATCAACTACTTGGCACTGGAACCAGTAACTATATCTATACTTAGCGATGCTCCACTAAACAAAAAATTATTAATCAAATGTACCGGTAATATCATTAAAAAAGAAAAAGCAATAGCCTGCACAAAAACAATTAATAAAGGTATTATCAGATATCAATACTATTATCAGGTTTCATTATTAGAATATATTAAACAACATAATCCTATTCCGACAGACACTATATCTCAAAACGTTACAACTATAAAAATTGATTCACAATTGATAGAACGACTGGGGCTATCATTATCAAATAAAGTAAGAATTCCTGATAGCATAGATGGAAATCTGGAACCAGAACGCAAACGTATTGCCTTAGAAAACAACTATACAGATATTATTGAAGAAATACGAATTGACCGATACAACCTACCTCTAATAAACTCATCCATCAATAACACCAATACGGCATTACACTATTCTTTAAAAAACTTAAATTATCATGTCAATCCATTGTTAGAAATAGACGTACAGAAGCTAGATCAAGGTTGGTATTTTAAAGAGGAAACAGAATCATTGGATAAAAAATTAATGCGGTAGCAAACCCTACCACTACTATACATAAAAGAACTAAAGTCATTTTACTTTACTTATATCATATCCTCAAAAAATATAACCTTTGATAATTATTTTTGTATTTTGGCTTTAATGAAAAAAATAATATTGTTTTTAGCTGTAATCAGCTTATTTTATAAGTTATCGGCTCAGGTGAATCCTAAACAACTAGATTCGATTGCATTAAAAGCTGATCGTTTTATTGGTGTAGATTCTTTTGGGGCTATTTATTTTACAGAAGGAAACATTTTTTACAAAAAATGGAATCAACAACAATGGCAGTTTGGAGACTTTATTTTAGGTGAGCTTACAGATGTTTATGTTTTAAATCCTCTAAAAATTGTTTTGTTCTATCAACCTTCTAATACTGTAGTATTAGTGGATAAATATTTAAATGAAATTGACAGAATTAATTTCAATACAATCACAGAATTCAAAAATGTTACTCAGGTTTCTCCAGCAAACGAGAATCGAATCTGGGTTTTTGATAGTAACACGCAACAATTAGAGATTTTTGACACCACCTCTGAAAAAACAATTGTAAAAACTCAACCTATTAGTACACTTCCACATTCACAACATAGTAATTTTAACTATTGTTGGTTATTAACATCAGACAAGCTGTTGTTATTTAATATTTACGGAAGCCTGCTTACTCAAATTGAAAATGAAAATTTTTTAAATCTTAAAATTATTAATAATGATCTGATTTTACAGAAAGAAGATGGATTGTATTTTTTATCAAATAAAGCTCAAAAAAAAGAAAAAATAAATCTTCCTGAAATTCCTATCAAACAGTTTTATGTTACTAACGAAATCCTTTATATTTACGATCAAAGGAAGATATATAGTTTTGCATTAACACCCCAAAAAAATTAAACTCAATTATGCACGTAGCCATTGCAGGAAATATTGGTGCTGGAAAAACAACATTAACTAAATTACTAGCTAAACATTATAAATGGGAACCTCAGTTTGAAGATGTTTTAGAAAACCCGTATTTGGAGGATTTTTATAATAAAATGGAACGATGGTCTTTTAATCTACAAATCTATTTCTTGAATAGCCGTTTTAGACAAATTCTTGAGATCAGGGAGCGCGGAAAAGACATTATTCAGGATAGAACAATTTATGAAGATGCTTATATTTTTGCTCCCAATCTGCATGCAATGGGATTAATGACCAACCGTGACTTTGAAAATTATAAGTCATTATTTGATCTTATGGAAAGTGTTGTAGAAGGACCTGAATTATTAATTTACCTTCGAAGTAGTATTCCTAATCTCGTAGGACAAATTCATAAACGAGGTCGTGAGTATGAAAATACTATCAGTATTGACTATCTAAGCAGATTAAACGAAAGATATGAAGCCTGGGCACATAGTTATGATAAAGGAAATTTACTAATTATAGATGTGGATCATCTTAACTTTGTCGACAATCCTGAAGATCTCGGTGAAATTATCAACCGCATTGATGCAGAATTAAACGGACTATTTTAAATAAAAAAGGTCTTTTCCAAGTTGGAAAAGACCTTTTTATCTTTATAAGATAATTTGTCATAAAGACATTTGTTCATCTTGAGCTTTTATCTACTCTTCAATTTCTTCAACCGTATTCTCTGCAGCGTTTTCAATTTCCTGACCAAGTTCTTTAGTCTCTTCTACTGCTTCTTCTGTTGCATTTTCGATATCTTCTCCAACTTCTTCAAGTTTTTCTTCTGCTTTTTCTACTTGCAGTGCTGCCTTATCAGCCGCTTTATCTACTTCTGTTTCCAATTCACTGGTTTCTTCTGTCGTTGTCGTTTCCGATTTTGTTTCTCTACAAGAAATAAACGTTACATTTACGGCTAGTAAAACTACGAATGCTAAAATTACTTTTTTCATGATCTTAATCTTTTAGTTTGTTATTATATTGCTATAACGATCATCTAATCTCACTATTTCTATTATCTTGGTAATATTTTCACAAAAATTCTTAATTTTTTTAACACCATGAATTTCAGTCATCTATTTGAGTTCCTTTCAGAACTACAAGAAAATAACAGTAAGGAATGGATGGATACCCATCGGAAACGTTATCAACTATTACGTACTTCTTTTATACAATGGTTAGATGATTTAGAACAACAACTAATAGCTATAGACCCGGATTATCATCCTACATCAGGTAGAAAAGGAATAAATCGAATTAATAACAATTTACTTTTCCACCCTAATAAACCAGTATATAAGGATCATTTTGCCGCAGGATTGGATCAAAAAACGAAACAAGGTGATTTTTATATTCAGATTGGAATTCATGAAAGTATATTAGCTGGTGGGTATTGGAAACCAGATCGTAACGTTTTAATGAGTATCAGAGAGGCAATCGATTATAATGGAGAAGAATTAATCAATATTATAAACAAACCCAGTTTTCAGAAAACATTTGGCGGATTAATTCCTGATAAAGAAATGCTTAAGAAAGCTCCTAAAGGATATACTATGGATCATCAATACATTGATCTTCTTCGCCATAGAACATTTGCAGTTATCCACCCTTTAACTAACACAGAAATCTTACACGATAATTTTACTGAGAAAATAATTCGGGTATATAAAGAAATGCTTCCTTTCAGAAGATATCTTAATAAAGCAGTAACCGTATAGCCTCATTAATACAATTATACTTTTATGAAAAAAAACATCTTTTTATTTATTATCATAACATCCTGTCTTATTTCCTGTTTAAAAAATGAAACCAAAGAAGAACAGGATACAATTGTTACTCAAGAAGAAAAAGCTGATGCTTTACTAAATGATAGTAATACGATCACAGATTCACTATACCCTACAGCAACTATATATGCCGAACAAGGAACTATAGTATATGACCAACCCAATAAAGGAGGAAAAGAAACCGGAATTATTCCGTATCAAAGCAATGTAGATATTATCGAACATAGCAAAAAATTCGTAAGCAATATTGAAAACAATCAAAATACTTATGATAGATGGTTAAAAATAGTGTATCGCTCACCCGGAACCCAAAACACTGTTTCGGGATATATACTTGATACTAAAATCAATTATAATCACCAGAAAAAAATAGTCGTACCGCAGGATACCGTTCTGGTAAAAAATGAAGTAGAATTTCTTGAAGCTTTGGGGTCAAACAAAATTCTTCTGATCGACACTGACACTCTTAATTTAGAACGTTATTATGATCAATTGATTGCTGAAGATGCTATGGATGAGGAAACAGAAGAACAGCGTTATCAATTTACTGGTGATGGCAACCTGGAGCTAATAGGATATAAAAATATCACCTTACAAAGTATTGGTAAGCCCATTCAGTTTATTATAGAAAACAAATTAAATGATGTATTGACTTTTACCGATTGTAGTAACTTTATTATTGATGGTTTCAATTTTTATCATAAAATAAAATCAGGTAACTGCGAAGGAAAAGTATGCGTGATCAACAAAAGTACTAATGGCTTATTTATAAACTCTGAGTTTAATGGATCAGGTGCAATTGGAGCTTATATTGATAATTCTAGTAATATAAGTTTTAATAAAAGTAAGTTTTACAATAACTCCAGAAGTGCAATTACCATAGACAATTCAAGTGATGTTTCAGTAAAAAACAGTATAATTTATGACAATGATTCCTATATTTTAATAGATATCAATCAGGAATCTGCTGCAAAACAAGCAGATAAAACTCCTATAAAGTCAGTACAATTATCCAATACTATGTTTATTAAAAATAATACATCCACGATGTTACGATTAGACACACAATATCTAGCAGATCTACCTTCTAAAATTAGCTTTTCTGATTGTATGTTTAGAAATAATACGCTGGAATCTTTTATTAATTTCCAGAAACCAAAAAGCTATCATACTATTCTATTTATTGGTTGTGAGATTACACATAATGAAAGTGCGGATGAAGATTTCAATTTTATCTACAAACAAGGCAGTACAGATACCATCACTTTTGATAACTCTATTATCCAGAACAATCAAAACGCAAATGCATTTCAGGTAGATACCTCTAAGGTAAGATTAAAAAACACTAGTATCAATGGAGTAATGTATACTAATATAGCAGAAGCAACGCTGGATTCTATTCAATAAGAACATTGAAAATAAAAGCATATAAAAAAATTGACGTTGTATAGAACAAAAAAACCCACGAGTTAGATGCCATTTTATATTATTAATACTCTTTATTTCTAAATTTATGGTTTATTCTTTTATTTGGTTAAGTTGATCAATCAAATATACAGCGATCATATCTGTAGCACCAGTATTGCTATTAATAAAATGTCCGGAAATCATACCTGTCTGTTCTCTAAATTTTTTATTAACTACCAGTTTATGCACTACATCAGAAAACTCCAGAGCGGTATGAATAGAAAATAAGCCTGCAAGCTTTTGTAATTGCTTAGCCTCCCTAAAATCATCAAAATTCTTACCAATAATAATAGGTATCCCAAAAGTTGCCGGTTCCAGAATGTTATGCAACCCAGAAGTACCCATAGCACCACCTACATAAGCAATGTTTGCATAGCTATATACTCTGGACAGATATCCGATTGTATTCATAATAAAAACTTGATATTCTTGTAAGTTTTTATTTCCCATTTCCGAAAAAAGAACTGATGTAGTGGTCAGTTTATTCTGTAGTGACCGTATATTGGCATCTTTGATTTCATGTGGTGCAATAATAAAACATATTTGATCAGAATAATCATTTACAAAATCTATAAATACATCCTCATCCTCTGGCCAGGAACTCCCAATTACAATACAAAGTCGTTCTCCAATAAACTCTGAAATGAAGTCAATACGATTATCCATTTCGATCTGATGAGACACTCGGTCAAAACGCGTATCACCACTAATCGTAACATTACTAAAACCAATATTCTCTAATAACTTCTGTGAACTAACATCCTGAACAAAAAAATGTTTAACATTTTTCAAGGAATTTCTAAGAAACCCACCATACCATTTAAAAAAGACTTGATCTTCTCTAAAGGCGGCAGATACCATAACGATCGGAACGGCATTCTTATGCAACACAGCAAAATAATTAGGCCAGAAATCATATTTTACAAACACTGCAATTGTAGGATTTATCAATTGCACAAACTTTTTTGCATTGGTCTTAGTATCCACAGGCAGATACACAGTCACATCAGCTAGAGAATTTTTCTTTTTTACTTCATAGCCTGATGGTGAAAAAAAAGTAACTAGTAATAGATAATCAGGGTATTGTTTTTTAAGAGCTTCCATAACAGGAACTCCTTGTTCATATTCTCCCAGTGAGGCGCAATGAAGCCATAATACTGGTTTTCTAACAGGAAAAATCTTTTCTAATTGTTTAAAAACATCAGCTCTACCTGTTGCAAACAATTTCAACTTCGGACTTAACAACCCAATTACAGGAAGTAGCCAATCAAAGAGAGTAATAAAAAAAGAATATAACAGACCCAAAGACATTAATTTTATGAATTGCTAAAATACGGCTCTTTATTACAAAATCAACCTCTTTTTAACACAAGGACAAATTATAAAGTATACGTAACATGCTTTAAATTTATAATTCAAACAATGTCAAAACAAAGAAGGTAATAGCTACGCATATCAAAGGAGTGTTGAATTCTCCTTTTTGTTTTATTTAACTTTTACTCTCATTATTTTAGTTAAAAATTCCCTATTTTAGAATTCATAAAAACATAAGATATAGTATCTTATATAAAATTCACTTTTAATTTATTTATTATGAAGAAAACCATTTCAACATCAAAAAACGTTAAAGAATTAAGTAATGAAGAGTTAAAACATATTGAAGGAGGGAAAGCACCACTTTGCCCGTACCCAACTGAAGCTATGTACAATCCAGAAACTGGTAATTGGTCTTGTTGCTAAAGAATACATTTTAAGTTAATAATTCAGAGGTGCCTTATAAGCACCTTTTTTTATATCTTTATTGTAGTAAATAAAAAAAACTCAGCCTTAAAATTCTTGTTAAATAATGAACCAAAAAGATTATGAAACTCATGCTTTTTTACCTAGTGGTGAATGGGAAGGTTTTTATTGTTACAATAATTCCCCGGCACAACATAAAATGGATATTGAACTTAGTTTTATAGATGGTATAGTTTCGGGCTCTGGGATTGATGATATTGCACCTTTTAAATGGAAAGGAGATTACAATCTGGAAACATTAAAAATCCGAATGACCAAAACTTACCCTACACATACTATTTTCTATAAAGGAGACATTGATGAAAATGGAATTTGGGGTATATGGGATAGTTTAGCCGACCTAAATAAAAATTTTAACCCAGAGACAATTCAAAGAATTATGCAGGCTTTTGCTGACAAAATCAAAGGCGGCTTTCATATTTGGCCTAAAACTGCAAAAAGTGAATTAAGAGAAACAACTAATGAAGAAGAAATTATAGCCTCCAAAAAATTAAAAGAAATTTATATAAAAATATCATAAGTTTAATTCATAAATTTCATTGTCTTCTTGTAAACTAATGATCTTTATTTTTAACTTTTTAATACATTATTATATAAGATAACCGAAGAGTTACATCCCAAAATCATTACTGTAAATGCACTTACACCCATCAAGTCTATATTAATTTAAATATACAATGACACAAGAACTATATCAAAAAGCGATGAAATTTGCAGGAGAAAAGCATAGCGATCAACAAGTCCCTGGTACAACTGCAAACTATCTACTCCATATAGCAAATGTATCTATGGAAGTATTAATGGCTTATAATTTTGACCATAGTTTTGACATAGACTTTGCCATACAAACCGCTATATTACATGATACCCTTGAAGATACAACAGCTAATTATGAAGAGCTAAAAAATGAGTTTGGAGAACCTATTGCTAAAGCTTTACAAGCATTGACAAAAGATGAAAATTTATCTTCTAAAGAAGAACGAATGACAGACAGTCTTCATCGCATCAACCAATTACAAAAAGAAGTAGGATTAGTCAAAATTGCGGATAGAATTACTAATTTACAAACCCCTCCCCCACATTGGACGATCGAGAAGATATCTAATTATATAGAGGAAGCAAAATTAATTGCCAAATCAATAAAAAACAAAAACGAATACTTGCATACGCGATTATATCAAAAAGTTGAAGCGTATCAAAAAAACTTAAAAAATCAATAGTAACTTACCGAACTTTCTATACTATCGAACCCCAATAGACACAAGACCAATATGGAAGCAATAGAAAAACCAAGACTATCCAGACTTACCTCCATCATAACACTTCTACAGTCTAACAAAATCATTACCACCACCTATCTCGCAGAAAAGTTTCAGGTTAGCGTTAGAACCATTTATCGTGATATTCGAACATTAGAAAATTCTGGTATTCCAATTATAACAGAAGAAGGCAGAGGGTATTCATTGATGCAAGGATATCATATTCCTCCCGTCATGTTTACAGAAAATGAAGCTAATGCATTAATTACCGCAGAACAAATAATTTTAAAAAACAAAGACAACTCCCTCATTGAGCATTATAGTAATGCAATTTCCAAAATAAAATCAGTACTGCGATTCTCACAAAAGGAAAAGGCAAATTTATTATCAAAAAGAATACATTATAGAGAGAACGTTGAAGAATTAAAAACCAGCGATTATTTAATGAGTATTCAGTCTGCAATTACAAATTTTCAGCTTGTAGAAATTGAATACCATTCTTTGGACAACAATTTTACCAAACGTTTTATTGAACCCTTTGCTATTTATAGTACCCAGGGTAATTGGTTATTAATTGCCTTTTGCAAATTACGCACTGAATACCGGATATTTAGAATCGATTTAATTGAGAAATTAAGGATTCAAACAGTAACCTTTGAACCTCACAAAATGACTTTAGAGCAATTTTTTAAAGAATGTCAAAAAAAATACACTCATACCCCTGACACACCCTTGTCATAACCTCTGTTATTTTTGCAATAAACAATTGATAAAAGCAACAATACTTATGGAAACACAAAAAAAAGAAGCATTTAAAGTCATCGGAATCAAAGTAAGAACCACCAATAATAATGGTCAATCTGCTATTGATATAGGTCAACTATGGGAAAAATTTATGACTGAAAATATTTTAGAAGCAATTCCTAATAAAATAAACTCCGATATTTTATCCATTTACACTAATTATGAAGGTGATCATACGCAACCCTATGACACCATATTGGGATGTAAAGTAAGTACATTAGATAAAATTCCCACAGGAATGATTGGGCAAAAGTTTGAGAGTGGAAATTACACTAAATATCTTGCGCAAGGTGATTTACTTACAGGAGTAGTTTATAACACCTGGGTAGAAATCTGGAACGCGGATATCAACCGAACTTTTACTGCAGATTTTGAAGTTTATGGAGAAAAAGCACAGGATCGATCTGACGCAGTAGTTGAAATATTTGTAGGTATTATTTAAATGAAAGCAATAGATAATTTTTATTTTGATAAAAAAGAACCAATCAAAGGATGTTTACTCGCTTTGAAAACAATTATATTAGAGTACAATCCGGCATTAGAGCCTCGCTGGTATTATCGGCTCCCTTGTTTCATGTACCAAAATCAGATTTTTTGTTATTTATGGATTGATAAAAAAATACAATTCCCTTATATAGCTATAGGAAAAGGAGTGAATATTGAACACCCTGATTTAATTCAGGGAAATAGAACTTTTACTAAATTACTTATGATAGATCCAGAAAAGAATATTCCGATAATCAAAATTCATCTCATCTTTGATATGGCGATGAAATTATACAAAGAAAATCCTTGAAACCATATTTAATTCCCTTTGATTACATTTACATATAATTTATTAATTTCTTATAGATCAATATAAAATTCCATGAAAAACGTGCATTTGTTTATTGTTACATTTCTTTTGCTTTCTTGTACCCAAAAAAACAAGAATACTTCGACAGAAAGTAAGACAGAAGAAACGGTCAAAAATCAAATAAACGTTCCAGCATTTCAAGCAATTATTGACTCTGCTGATGTTACAGGTGCTATTTTAATTTATAACCTACAGACAGACTTCTATTACGCCAATGATTTCACTTGGGCTAACAAAGGAAAATTACCAGCCTCTACCTATAAAATACCTAATTCAATTATTGCTTTAGAAACAGGTGTGGTGAAAAATGACAGTACACTCTTTAAATGGGATGGACAAAAAAGAGCATTCAAAATATGGGAACAAGATTTATTATTTAAAGATGCTTTTCAATATTCGTGCGTACCGTGTTATCAAGAAGTAGCTAGAAACATAGGCTTACAGAGGATGAAAGAGCACATAACCCGCTTTAATTACGGGGAAATAAAAGTTGACTCTACAACAATTGATAACTTCTGGTTAGTTGGTGAGTCTAAAATCAATCAGTTCCAACAAATTGATTTTTTAAAACGTTTTTACCTATCTCAATTACCTATAACCGATCGAACTACAAAAATAATAAAGAATATAATGGTTATTGAGCATACTCCACAATATTCATTGAGTGGTAAAACGGGCTGGTCAGTTAGTAATGGCCATAACGGCTGGTTTGTAGGGTATGTAGAGAAAGGAAGTCAAACTTATTTATTTGCTACAAATATAGAACCTACCAGGCAATTTAATATGGATAAGTTCCCATCCATACGTAAGGACATTACTATAAAAGCATTAAAACAAATGCAGATACTCTAATAAACCATAACCGCAACATTACTTTTATAAAATATAGCTCAACAGATATTATTGATTTTCGATAGTATCTAATTTGCATAAAAATTGAATCCTGATTCAATTTTAATAGTACATACAATATAAGTATTGATAAAAAGTGCCGCAGACTCCTTCAAAATTGCACAATTCTCTATTTTAAATTAAATTTTGTATAAAAAACGCAATTTTAATGATAAAAAATTAATAAATTAACATTTTTATCACACAAACTCGTTCTTATGAAATTAAAATGTACTCTTATAGCGTTATGCTGTTTCGTCTTACCCTATGCTCAGAATTTTTTAGAAGTACAACTTCCCACTCCAGACAAATTAAGCCCTTTCTTTATAGGTCCTCTATTTACCTCTACCATTCACTATGGTGCAACACCTCCTAATTATAACGGTAAAGTAATACTTTTTAATCACGGATACATAGATCTTAATCAGACACAATTTTTATTTGACAATTCCTTCTATCAGAAAACATATGATGAAGGGTATCAAGCTGTATTTGTAGCAACTACAAGAGGTCAGGGAATCTGGGTAAATGGAAAATTATTAGCAGAAGCGATTGATATAGCTACAGATACCTTCAATGTTCCTGATGTATATCTTGTAGGACATAGCAATGGTGGAAAAACTGCTGAATCTGCTATGATTCATTATGGTAAAAAAGATAAAGTGAAACAAGTTTTTGCATTAGGAACTCCTTTTTGGGGAACCTATCTGGCAGATATTTCTCAAATGCCCTGGCTTAATTGGGCATGGCGATTAACAGGATTGAACGATGGAGCGTTAACCTCAACTACATATTATTCCAGACATGTTATCAGACCATACTTTGATAATCATCCGGATAATGAACCTGAAAAATTTGTTATATTAGGAGCTTCTGGTTATTATAATGGTTCTAATGCTTTGGCAAAAGCAGCATTTACTGTTACAGGAGGTATCCTTTTTCCGGTTCAGGGAGTTAATGACGGTGTTGCTGCATATTACAGTACTCTAAGACCTGATGCAACAAATGTTTTTGATAAAAATGATTCCAGAGCAATCTTCGACCATCTTGATATAAGTTTAGGACAATTCAGCTGGCCTTACATAAAGTCTCATATAGAAAATCCTACTCTTCAATATAATAAAAGTACTAACATTCATCCTCAAAAAAACACAACGATTGAAAGTGATTATTACATAGTATATTCTGAAAATGAATATGATCAAATTCTATTAGACGAAGGCTCCAGCTTTGCCATTGCAAGCATTATACATGAAAATCCCACAGCAGATTTTCAAATTATACATTCAGATACTAAAAAAATGAGCATTCCTAAAGTTGCTTACCATCAAAAAAACCAAACTACCATCTCTTTTTCTGAAAGTAACTTGACTCTTAAAAGTGATTCACGATTTGCCGCTTTCATAAAACAAGATAATGGGATCAAAATGTCTTTAGAACAAATTCAACAAAATAAGCACCCCATATTAAAAGTTAAAATAATCAGAGATAAAAAAATAACCGAATCAAGTCTTGATACAGAAGTACGTGGTGTTATTATCAAAACTGCATCTATTCAAGGGAACAAAGAATTAAATGATCCGGAGATTATAGCATTCGAAAAAAAAGATGATGATTTCTTGTTTGACACCTCCATACTTGATGAAGGTATTTATAGTCTTTTTCTTAGTTCAGAAAAGAATGGAGATTTTAAAAGAAATATCATTTCAGGGTTTGTGGTAGGAGACATCGTATCAGGCTTAGCATCAATATATCACAATAAACCTTCTGTTTTAACTCAAAAATCCATGTATATTACCCCTAATTCTGTTAAGGAGTATGCTACATTATTAATGAGTGGTTATGGAGAGTATGACCAGTTTACCGCCACGGTATATGATATTACAGGAAAAAAGATTACGAATTTTAGCATCGAGGGAAATCAAAATACAGAATTTGATATCTCAACCCCGCTACGATCGTTATCAAAAGGCATATACTTACTTCGCATTAATGATTTGAAAACAATTAAATTCATAAAAGAATAAACTTGCTTTCTCTCTATCATACTGATCGAAAATTGAATATATCATGAATCAGCATTAATTCTTTTTTAGAATAATAAAAAAACATCAAAAGTCCTTATCAAATTGGCAATCGTATCAATATTTTGTACTTTCGTGCGTTCACTAAAAACATCTTATGAAAAAGATACAAATGGTTGATCTAAAGGGGCAATACGAGAGGATAAAAGATCGTATCGATGCATCTGTCCTTGACGTAATTGATTCAACTGCTTTTATTAATGGACCAGAAGTACATAATTTTCAAAAAGAATTAGAAGCGTATCTTGATATTAAACATGTAATACCTTGTGCTAATGGTACTGATGCTTTACAAATTGCTATGATGGGCCTGGGATTAAAACCTGGGGATGAAGTAATTACTGCAGACTTTACTTTTGCAGCAACTGTAGAGGTGATAGCTTTGCTGCAATTAACTCCTGTATTAGTAGATGTAGAACAAGATTCTTTTAATATTGACCCAGATGCCATTCGAAAAGCAATAACACCAAATACTAAAGCAATTGTTCCGGTACATTTATTTGGACAAGCGGCCAATATGGACGCCATTATGGCAATTGCTGAAGAGCACGATTTATATGTAATAGAAGACAATGCGCAAGGGATCGGTTCCAGTTATAAATTTGCAGATGGAAAAACTGCAAAAACGGGAACAATTGGTCATGTATCTTCTACCTCATTTTTTCCATCCAAGAATTTGGGTTGCTACGGAGATGGTGGTGCTATTTTTACTAACGATGATGAATTAGCGCATACGATTCGTGGTATTGTAAATCATGGGATGTATAAGCGATATCATCACGATGTAGTTGGTGTTAATTCTAGATTAGATTCTATACAAGCTACTATATTAAGAGCTAAGTTACCTAATCTTGACATCTATAATAATGCAAGACGAGAAGCTGCCAGAAAATATAATAAAGCATTAGAAAGCATCACTAATATTATAACCCCAAAAGTTAAAGGAAATAATTGCGGAACCACAGAAGATACGATATGCGACACATGTAATTGCCATGTATTTCATCAATATACCCTTAGAGTAATTAATACAGACAGGGATCAACTTGCAGCACACCTTAATGAAAAAGGAATTCCTTGTGGAGTCTATTATCCAATTCCATTGCATAGTCAGAAAGCTTATAGAGATGATCGCTATGATGAAGAAGATTTTATGGTGACAAATCAATTAATTAAGGAAGTTATTTCTTTACCAATGCATACTGAATTAGATGATGATCAAATAGATTTTATTACCAATACAATTATTAATTTTATCACTAAATAATAAGGTTAATAGAGCTTAAATTCTTGCTTTTTTAATCAAATACATAAAACCAATACTCTTACAATGGATTCACTTAGTATCTGTTATAACATTACCGATAATAAACTACCAGGAATGCCTCCTCTACCAGAGGTTTATATAGTACCTGTAACAAACGAAAGCTTAGGCTATGTAGAAAAACAAGCTACTCCTGCAACATTAAAAAGTTTTGATATACCATATTTAGAAACAGATCACGAGCAATTATTAAAAATATGCGCTGAGCTAAAACCAATTATTTTAGAAAATCAGTTTAAGCCTGCTAAAAAAAGAAAGAATTATGGTCTTACTGATATTCTAAAGGATCCAAAAATTAAACTTGTAGTATTAGAGTATGTAAATAAAAAGTTAGCTACCTTTTATTCGTTAGTTATAAAAAACCAATATGCAATCACGCATAATGCGCAGAGAAAAGACCCTTTTGAAGTGCATAGACTCTCTATCAGTAATACGATACTGAATCCTATACTAGAGTTCACTAAAACTGATGAAGGCTTCGATTATTCATTTTCTCTTGAAGAAGAAGATACGATCTTAATCCCACAAAATCACGAAATTCAGATTTTGTTAAACGAACCTTCCTGGGTTGCCGTTGACAAGAAAATTTATCATATTAAAAATCTCAATGCCAATAAATTAAAACCGTTTTTTGATAAAGAGAAAATTACGATTGCTAAAAAGTTTATAAAGACCTACTTAGACAAAGTAATCATTCCAGTGATCAAAGATGTTGACGTTGTTGCTAATGGGTTTGATATTATTATAAATCAACATATTGCATCCTATAAGATAGAAATTATTCAGGATTTTATAAAGGAAGATTTTGTCGCTAAAGTGGTGTTTAATTATGAGGAAGCTTCCTTTGATTTTAATAGTACAAAAAAGACTGCATCCGATGTGCTTTTTGCGAACTTTGATGATATTAAAATTACCCAAACCCAAAGAGATCTAAAAAAAGAAAAAGAAATCATAGCACTTTTAGAATCCAAAGGGCTTGTGCTAAATAATAATTTATTATTAGAAATGGAATCTGCTGAGGATCCTTTAGCTATTTTTAATTGGGTTCAGCAAAATCATGTACAGTTAGAAAAAGAAGGGTTCACAATCGTTTTACCTTCTATTGAAGACAGAGCTGTGAACATGGAAAAGCATCAAATCGAACTTCAAAATAAAAAAAAAATGACTGGTTCGATATCAGGGGAATCGTAACCATTGGCGCTCAGGAAATCCCCTTTTCTCGCTTTGTAAAAGATATTAAAAAAAACAATCGTTTTTTCTTAATGGATGATGGCACAACATTTATCATCCCATTAGAATGGATGACTCGGTATAAAAAGCTAGCGGATTTTGGCAAAGTTGATGAGGACGGGATTAAAGTTAACAAAAGTAATTACACTTTATTAAAAGACCTTATTCCTCCAGAAGAACTTGATATCACTAACATTACTGACATTCATTATCAACAGACAACCCAATTAAAAGCTATACTTCGCCCTTATCAGGAAGAGGGAGTAAAATGGCTGGTTAAACACTATCAAAATCAGCTAGGTGCCTGTTTGGCTGATGATATGGGACTGGGTAAAACATTACAAACTATCGCCGCATTAGTTTTTGCCAAAGAACAATTAGTTCCTGATGAAGATACCGCTCAAACTGTTCGACTTGACTTATTCAGTGATCCTTTAGAGATAAAAACATATCTAAAGGCATTAATTGTGTTACCGTCATCACTAGTCTTTAACTGGAGCCAGGAGATTCTAAAATTTGCACCACATTTCAATATTGTAAAATACATAGGACCAGATCGAAAAAAGATAATGCCTTATCTAGAAACCTATGATGTTGTTCTAACTACCTATGCAACCCTAACAAGAGATAGTACTATATTAAAAAAAACAGATTTCACCTATTTAGTGATTGATGAAAGCCAGCAAATTAAAAACGTAAATTCTAAAATATTCAAAGCTATAAAAAGTATTCCTGCACATCATAAAATCTCGCTAAGTGGAACACCAATAGAAAACTCATTAACAGACTTATGGTCACAGATGGAATTTATCAACCCCGGTATACTAGGTAGCTATCCATTTTTTAAAGATCACTTTAAAATACCAATCGAAAAATACCAGAACACAGAACGTATTGCTGAATTAAAAACACTAATAGAACCTTTTATTCTTCGAAGAACAAAGGAACAAGTAGCTAAAGATTTGCCAGAATTATCAGAGCAAATTATATATACAGAAATGTTATCTGATCAGCAAAAAGAATATGAATCCCAAAAATCAGCTGCCAGGAATCTACTTCTTGGTATTGATCCGGTAGCAGCAAATAAAATTCATATTGTAAACACGTTAACTAGGTTGCGGCAATTGGCGAATCATCCTAAATTAGTAACAGCAGACACCGATCATCCTTCTGGTAAATTCCAAGACGTTACTAACTATCTGGAAACACTAGTTAAATCAAATAAAAAAGTTTTGATTTTCAGCTCTTTCACATCGCATCTTGCACTTTATCAGGGATGGTGTACTACTCATAACATTCCATTCTTAACACTTACCGGGCAAACCAAAAATGTAGATAGAGAAGGAATTGTAAATCAGTTTCAGAATAACCAAAAAATCCCTTTATTCTTCATATCCCTAAAAGCTGGAGGTGTTGGTCTTAATCTAACAAAAGCATCCTATGTAGTCTTATTAGACCCTTGGTGGAATCCATTTATAGAAAAACAAGCCATCGCACGATCCCATAGAATTGGTCAGACAAATAATGTAATGGTAACTCGTTTCATTACAAAAAACACTATCGAAGAAAAAATTCTACAACTACAAGAACAAAAACAACATCTATCTGATGAAATTATAGCTATTGATGCAATTCCTGATTATATCGAAAATAGTCTGGAAGAATTATTAAACTAAAAAAGATCACCTTTCTTAGGCACATTCTTTACAAAAAACATCTCTTACAGACGTTTTAGTCCATCAACTTTATTGTCATCAATCAGAATGAAGAAATAATGTATCTTTTTCAGTTCTTATCCAAAAAAGCGTTTAGAGCTATTTCTAAAAGAAATCACAATCTCATTCGTCATCACAACAATTTATC
The DNA here is from genome assembly GCF_039539305.1 of Aquimarina addita. Taxonomy (NCBI): domain Bacteria; kingdom Pseudomonadati; phylum Bacteroidota; class Flavobacteriia; order Flavobacteriales; family Flavobacteriaceae; genus Aquimarina; species Aquimarina addita. The sequence goes on from NZ_BAABCW010000012.1 coordinate 128,360, forward strand.
ATACATTGTTGATTAGTATTTTAAACAATTAATTGCATTCATATTTTCACACAAACTCTCTAATGAAACACTTATTTACTGCATTTTTTCTTTTGATTACTATCACAGCCACTGCTCAGGATACTTATCTTCATTGTGGTCGTTTAATTGATACAAAAGCTGGTAAAATTCTTACAGACAAAACTATTATCGTTTCTGGCAACAAGATCATCAAAATAGAAAACGGATACACTACTGGTAAAAAAGAAGACACATATATTGATTTAAAAGATAAAACGGTAATGCCCGGACTTATTGATCTTCATGTACATATGGAACATGAGACGAATCCAAATGCTTATTTAGAAAAATATACTAATGATGAAGCAGACGTTGCTTTTAATTCGGTAGCTTTTGCGGAAGCTACCTTATCAGCAGGATTCACCACGGTAAGAGATCTTGGTGGCACAGGAGTCAATATATCGTTAAAGAAAGCAATTAATAAAGGTCGAATCGATGGACCAAGAATATTTACTGCAGGCAAATCTCTGGCTACTACTGGTGGTCATGCAGATCCTACGAATGGTAGTAGTAGAAAATTGATTGGCAACCCCGGACCCAAAGAGGGAGTGGTCAACAGTATTGAAGATGCAAAAAAAGCAGTTCGCCAACGCTATAAAAACGGTGCAGATTTGATTAAAATTACTGCTACTGGTGGAGTATTAAGTGTTGCCAAGAGTAGTTCTAATCCTCAGTTTTCAGTAGCAGAAATCAAAGCAATTTGTGAGACTGCTAAAGACTATGGGTTTCATGTTGCTGCGCACGCTCATGGAGACGAAGGAATGCAACGTGCCGTTTTAGGTGGTGTCAAAACCATTGAACATGGAACACTCATGAGTGAACAAACAATGGATCTGATGAAACAATACGATGCTTATCTTGTACCTACAATTACCGCTGGAAAAGAAGTTACAGATAAGGCAAAAATACAAGGGTACTACCCGGAAATCATTGTACCCAAAGCATTAGATATTGGTCCAAAAATCCAAAGCACCTTTGGCAAAGCTTACAAAAGAGGTGTTGGTATTGCTTTTGGCACAGACGCAGGTGTTTTTAAACATGGAGAAAATGGTAAAGAATTTGGATATATGGTAGAAGCAGGAATGCCTGCAATAGCAACTATACAAAGTGCTACTATTACCAACGCTAAGATCTTGAACATGGAGGATCAATTAGGACAAATTGCTGTTGGATTTCTAGCAGATATCATTGCTGTTCAAGATGACCCGACTAAACAAATTAACACCATGGAACATGTCTTTTTTGTAATGAAAAACGGAAAAGTCTATAAAAAACAGATTTCAACAATGTGATATCAACTATAGCAATATACTATGGGATTTTCAGGAGATCAAATAACAACGGATTATATACACAGAATTAATAAAGCATTATATTTTATTGATACGCATCTGGACTCAGAACTATCTTTAGCAATCGTTGCAGAGGTTGCACATTATTCTCCTTATCATTTTCATAGAGTTTTTAAAGCAGTAGTTAATGAAACGCTCCACACCTACATCACCCGTAAAAGGATTGAAAAAGCTGCTTCTATATTGTTTAGAAGAAAAGAAGTAAGTATTTCAGAATTATCATTTCAATATGGTTTTAAAAGTAATTCTTCTTTCACCAGAACTTTTAAAAAAACATATGGTATTAGCCCTACGCAATTTAGAAAAATAAGTCCCAGTAGATATAGCAAGATTCGTCAAAAGAATCGCAAGAATGGGCAAGAAAAAGAAGTTTTTGAAAAATATATTTGCAACATCAATAATCATAAAAACTGGATTAAGATGAATGCAACAATTGAAGTTAAAGAGATCTTAGAATTAAAATATGCCTACATCAACCATATCGGAATCAACAATATTGAAAGTTCTTTTGAAAAACTTTATAAATGGGCAAATTCAAAAGGCTTCTTTAATGACCCCAATACAAAAATAGGTCGAATTTTTCATGATAGTTTTAAAATTACAGATCAAAATAAGGTTAGAATGAGTATTTGCACGTTTATCAGTATACCTTTTGAAACGCAAGGAGAAATTAGTAATTCGGTTATAGAAAAAACTAAATGTCTGATCGCTCGTTTTAAAATTAAACCTGAAGAATTTGAAAAATCATGGAGTAGCTTTTTTGTTTGGATGAACGAAAATGGATTTAAAAAAGCCGAAAGCAATCCATTTGAAATATACCTTAATAATTTCAATGAACATCCAGAAAACATCTGCATTGTAGACATGTATATTCCAGTAGAATAGTATTAATGTATGCCATCAAAACAAACAAATGGAATTAAATTTGTATTTTGAAGACATATTATAAATAAGATGAAAATTAACCTACTCATATTTCTTGTTATTGGTGTAAGCTGTACACTAACATATGGTCAGACAAAACTTATCGCTCATAAAAGTCATAGTGGTAATAATAGTACGTTTAAGAAGCGAATGAATCATATGGTTAGTGTCAATCGATCAAGTTTTGGGCGTGTAGATTATACTATTAAGAGATTAGATACTGTAGAACATATTTCAGATAGCTTTTCAGTCCTCTCCAAAAGCTATTATAACTCATACAAATTGAATGATGCACAACCCGCCTTCGTCAAACACAAAAGAGACACCATATATAATTTTCCATATTTCAGAAACTCTAAATCCCTAGACAGTTTTAAGTCTAACTTAAAAAAATCCTTCCAATTTAACAATGATATGGATAGTGTCGTATTTATCGGTCAAGAAAACCTAAAGAAGGTTCCAATAGAAAAAGAAAAAAAGAAAAATTCAACATTTCCCGTTATTGTGGACAACGATAGTACTCCACCGTTTGATTTTAAATGGATTGGCGTACTATGTATTGGATGTATTTCATTAATAATTGGGTATATAACGTATAGTAAAAATCAAAACAAAGAGGTACACACTAAAAAAGCTTAAATGAAGTCTTTTACAAAAATAGCTGCCTCTGTATTTGCTATTTTAGGAATTGTATGTATCCCATTCCCACTGCACTTATTTCCTTTTCATGAGAAAGTCATTAAATTATTATTTGGAAACCTAATTATATCGATAAGAACTCATGTCTTACAGGATCTCAAAGTAGATCAAGAGATATCATCGGATTCTGTCAATCTATATATTCTAATATGCATTCTACTTACTACCACGGTACTTATAACGATGGCCATTCTTGCTTATAAAAAGAGAAAAGAAATTCAGGACATTCTCTATGAATTTTCTACTATAATACTCAGTTATTACCTCAGTTTTCAACTTTTAAATTATGGGTTTAATAAAATTTTCAAAAGTCAATTCTATCTACCGGAGCCCAACACACTTTATACACCTGTAGGATATCTAGATAAAGACATCCTATTTTGGACCACCATGGGATCATCATATTCTTATAATTTATTTCTAGGAGGTATTGAAGTTTTTGCAGGATTACTTTTATTATTTCGCAAGACAAGAATGATTGGATGTGTACTTTCTATAACGATCTTTGCAAATATTCTAGCCATCAATATCAGTTTTGATATTTCAGTAAAATTGTTTGTCACTTTTTTACTTTTTCTTTCCCTATTTGGCTGCAGTCGCTATTTTTTAGGGATAATTAAAAAATTAATTCAAAGCCTGAAAAATCAGTATACACCCTGGTACACTAAAAAAACATTCATATATCCTTTTATGAAATCCTTTATCATATTGTGTATGGTGTATGAGGTTTTGTATCCTAATATTATGACTAACACATTTCACGATGATAAAATTGACCGTCCATTCCTGCACGGAGCTTATGAGGTTATAAATACTACAGATAATGGAATACATGCGCCATACAATCCTTGGAAACGCATTTTTATGCACCGTGAAAATTATATAATTTTTCAAGATGAAAAAGATCAAATGACAGATTTTAAACTACAAATCAATCCATCCAAAAGTCAAATTAAACTGACTGATTATGATCTTACGCAAATGGTCATCTCTTATCATTATATAAAAAAAGATAGCATTTTAGTTCTGCGATATAATGAACAGGGGCATCAATATCAACTCACCACCAAACAACTGAATTGGAAAACCTTGCCTTTACTCAAAAATCAGTTTCATTGGATCATTGAGGACGTAGAGTAACGGTTATTAATTAAGTTACAATATGCTACATCAATTAATCAACGGTAAAAGTTTCTCCTTCTATTACTTCTGTAACACATCTTTTAGATCTAAAAAACGGTCTATAGTGATTATCGGATCTGTTTGTATTTTAAAATCTGTTAACAAACAGCTTCCTATAGCTTTAACCATAAAAGGTTCTGGAGAGTCAACATTTTTAACACATTTAATCTTGCCACAAGAAATTATTCATTATTTATAACCGTATTATTATCACCGTCAATATCCACACGTACACCACCTGCAATGATATCATTATCAGATATACTTGAATTGTTTCCACGAAAATATAATGAAATATAATCATAGTCTTCATCACTTGTCAGTGTATTGTTACTTATGGTAAGGTTGTCAAAATTTGTTGAATGAAAACAGTAATTTTGTCCTAATGTTACAATGGAATTTCCTGAGATTTCTATATTACTATCTTCTGTTAAATAATCAGTACCAACAGTATTTATTCTGACTCCATACCCTTCTAACCTATTACCACTAGTATTAGCAATTGTATTGTTTAATATTTTAATATTTTGTGAACTTGTTGCTGCTCTATTTATACCAACTGCAATAGCTGTTTTACAATCTATGGTATTAGACTCAAATACAATATTAGAAGCTCCTCCAAAACCTATTCCTGTATTTACAAAATCGTTACCACTAAAATCTATATTATTGCTGTTTGTTACAGATATATTTGAGCTTCCATTAAAATAATTATTATAAACATTAACATGATAATCTTCCTCCTCTACTTCATTATTAATACTTATAAAATACATAGGTAAGCCATTATTTACTGTAATTTTATTATCATAAACCTCAACATCATTTACATAAAATTGACTATTAATACCCCAGGACTTTTCTGAAGTTGTATTGGTAATAATGTTATTATGGATTTTAGCTTCTACTAATTTATTCATCATTATACCTACAGTACAATCTATGATTTCATTATCATAAACTTCTGTTTCGTCATTTGTTAAAAAAATTCCTGTAGCACCATTTTTTATTATATTGTTAGCTATAATATTATCTGTACTTTTTTCAATCCCATAAGATTCAAAGTAAACTCCACCAACAATACCACCACCTAATACTGTATTATTCGTTACTTTAACGCCAGCAGCAGTAGTCCAACCGATACCACCATCTACAGTGTTGCCATCTATAATAGTTCGAAAAGCTCCCACTGCTAAGATAGAATTGGTTCGTGTTTCTTCAACAATATTGCTTTTAATAGTTACATCTTCTATACGCTGTGTATAACCTGGTCCGTTACTTGCAGGTTCTATTACAATTCCTATGCGAGGTGCTTGTCCATAAGAGGTGTAATATTTGTTTTCCACATCATTTCCTGCTCGGTATAATGTATTTCCTTCAATGAGAACTCTATAACCATCTGTTACAGATAAGTTGTTGTATTGATTAGAATCAAGAGTGCAATTTCTAATGATAATATCTTCACTAGGAATATATGGTCTTGCTATTTGATCTGGATAATCATACCAAGAGCTACTATTAACACTAATTCCCGCAGAAGCTAAGCTAAGATGCATGTTTTCTACAATTATATTACGACTAGCAGTAATCCAAAAAAGAGATTTACTACCTTCTGTAGGACCGTGTTCTAAACGATCTCCAATAAGATTACCTCCTGAAACAATTATATTTTCTGAATCATAAACACGAAACATCATAGAGGTATAATCTTTATCTACAGGAAAAACTCGTAATGTTGTATTATCTGCCATAGTAAGGTTCATATTTGATGGCAAATAAGCTACTGGAACTGAATTACTATCAGAATCAAAATAAGCATCCATTTTTCCTATTATAAAATTTTTAGCGCCTAATTTCTTTATAAAATTTATGGTCTCTTGAAAAACTACGTGATTTGAATACGCTTCCGTTTGTAAAGGAGGGGCTGGATCCGCCGAATTAGTTTGTACAATATCCCATCTTGAAGGCACAAACTCAAACTCTTCACTTAGTAAACTTACATCTCCAGTTATTGTTAGTTTAGAGTTTAATAATTCTCCTGCTATTTTTCCCGCAGAGGAGAAGTTTAAAGTTCCATTAAAAATATCACCTCCATCAAAAGCAAAAGTTACATCCGATGGGACTTCTATAGTGTTTCCTTCCAGATCTAATAAACAATCTATAGTAATTGTCGCATTTGTCCCTATATCTAAATCAGAAATAACACACGGCTCCGTTGCTGTGATTATGATAGGTTCTGGTTCTGACTCTGGATTTTGTTCATTATCAATACCTTCATCAGTACTACAAGAAACAAAGAATAGGCTACAAAATAGAAATGGGTAGATTAATTTTTTCATTATTCAAAAATAGATTTGATAAATTTTAATTACATGTATTATTTACTAGCTCAACCTCTATAGGTGTAGTAGATTCATTGTTTAGACAAACAAATCTATCTGCTCCAGTAGGTTCATAAATCATATTATTTAAAATACTAACATTTATGTGTGCATTTGTTAATGTAATTCCGTGACTTTCATTTGGTTTTATTGTGTTTCCAGATACCGTAACATTTGTTGCATTCGTAACTTGCACGGAGCCATTTACTGTATTATCAGAAAAAGCTAAACCCGTAGTATTAGAAATTGTAACTGGTTTTATACTTTCAAAAATATTATTTTCCACTTCAAAAATATAGTCCTTTTCTTCATCACCTTTATTAACATTCACAAAATACATATTAAAACTACCATTAGCCTTTAATGTATTTTCGTAAATCCTGGCATTATTTATAGTTGTATTTGTAGCTGCTATTGGGTGTCCGGATGCCGTTATGCTATTATTATAAACTTTAGCATCCGTAGGGTTACTTAACTGAATCCCTAATCCACAATCAATAACATTATTATATACAGATGCCCCTACAGACCCTACGATTATTCCAGCACTATATCCATTAATTGAATTATCGTATACTTCATTTTCAAAAACAGTCTCTCCTGATCCTGCGCAAAATATAGCCCAGGAATCTACTGCCCAATCTTTTGCTTCAAAAGTATTATTATAAATTTTAGTATTAGAAACTAAAGAATATACAACTCTAGTACCTATGTTATTATCAAAAACTCTGATATCTTGACCAATCGTTGCTGTTAAAAACCCTCCACGGCTACCTGATTCTTTATTATTACTTATGGTAACATCAAAAACTTTTTGATACTCTTTTAAGTCCCCACTTTCATCTCTGGTTCTTGCGGGTTCAATATTAATTGCGTAGCCAACCTCACCGCCATCAGAATTAGTCGATTCTAATCCATTATCAATAAATGTATTTCCATCAATAAATATATCTCGTCCATCAGTTAAAGCAATAGACATTCTTCTAGCATCTTTAAATGTACAATTCTTAATGATTACACTTTCTGTTGGATTATAATGATCACTAAATGAAAAGCCAATAGACTGTATTGCAAAAACGCCTTTAGATCCATTTTCAAAATAAACACCATCAATAGTTACATTTTTTCCCGAGTTTATAACCACCAAATGACTCCCTTCTAAACCTACATCATCTGAAGAATAAAACCGAGTATCTCTATCTCCGTGTAAATTCCCTCCAGTAATGCTAACATTAGAAGCTTCTCTTATTGCTAAGATCGCACCGCCTTCGAGATTATAATTACCTCCGGGAAATATTCTTAAGTGAGTATTATCTGTCATTACCAAATTAAAATCTGATGGTAAATTAATTGCTTCTACACTAGGATACCAGTTCGTATTTGTAGTTGTACTCGTTACTTTGGTAACTTCGAAATACGCATCAAAAGCGTCTATCTTAAATGTTGTCCCTCTTAATTCTTTAATCCAAAAGAATAAGTTTTCTAATTCAGTATTGTTTTTTAAAGCAATATCTGTGCTTGTTTCTCCTTCAACAATATCTTCTTTCCAGCGAGAAGGTACAAATTGAAAAACAGTACTGGTTAATTGTACATCTCCCATAACTTCTACATTAGAGTTTAATAATTCTCCTGCTATTTTTCCCGCAGAGGAGAAGTTTAAAGTTCCATTAAAAATATCACCTCCATCAAAAGCAAAAGTTACACCTTCAGGGATTTCTATCGTTTGCCCTTCCAGGTTTAATAAACAATCTATAGTAATAGTTGAATTTGTTTCTATATCTAAATCAGAAATAAAACACGGCTCCGTTGCTGTGATTATGATAGGTTCTGGTTCTGACTCTGGATTTTGTTCATTAACCACACCTTCATCAGTACTACAAGAAACAAAGAATAGGCTACAAAATAGAAATGAGTAGATTAATTTTTTCATTTAATTATAATTTAAAAGACGTATTACTTTACTGCTAATTAATTACAGTTCTATACACGTATTATTTTCAATAATAACTGAATCTGATAATGTTATATCATCATCTACTTTTATACAATTTACTTGCAAAGGTGTTTTTGAAGGGTAGATTGTTATAGTATTATCTTTAAAATTACTACTAGTAGCATCTGCATAAAATAAGATCCCATGTTCGCCTATATTTGTATCAATTTCATTATCATATACATTAATATTTCTTCCTCCATTAATCTGGATATCCCCCAGTTTATTATTACTAACAGTAATAGAATTTGCTCCAAATAAACCCGGAGGAGCTCCCGAAGTAGATTCACTTTTCATACCAGTGACAGTATTGTTTTTGACTATAAAATTAGCCTCTGTAGACTCATCTGACCATTCATTTGATAAAGCAAATGACCAAACAGCACCTTCTAACATTTCTAACATATTGCCTTCAATAATCACATTTTCAATAGTATTTAGAGAACGAATTCCTCTACTACTCGCTTTTATCGTATTATTACTTATTATGATATTTGAAGCTCCTTTACTTACATCAGTAGAACCGGCACCAAGAGAGATCCCAACAACTCCTTCAAAGATATTATTATTTACTACTACACCATTACCACTAACATTTAATGCTGTCGCTGTAGTTGTAACATGGTTTTCATACACTTCATTATCAAACACAAAATCAGTACGCCCAAAACTTTCTGCACTACCAGCACCAATTCCTGCATCTGTAATTGTATTATTTCTAATAATTACACCATCCACGGTGTGGAATGAAACTCCACAACCAATCATTTCATTATCTTCAACAATAATAGGCCCATTGCCATGGGAAATTAAAAAACCTCCAGCTTTTGTGTTTACCTCATAATCATTAACATACTGTTTACTATTTTTAATGGTAACATCACTCACTCTCTGGTACTCTTTAAGTGTCCCATCATCTTCTCTTTCACGATGCGGTTCAATATTTATATTACAAGACGGTGCACGACTATCTGATTTCTCTGTATCTATTCCTCCATCTATAAAGGTACAGTTCTGAACAGTTACATACTGACCATCTGTGATCGTAAAATTAATTCGGCGATTAGCTTCAAAAACACAGTTATTAATCGTTATATTTTTACTGCCAAGATAATCAGGATGAAAAGTAAATTTATCACTTTCAATAGCTAAACCATCTTGTGTAGCATTGCTCATATATACGCCATCAATTAAAATATTATTTCCTGTCTTTATTTTCATAGTATGACTAAGAGGCAAATTATCCTTCTGATCATATAAATCACGATCTCCATGAAGATTCCCTCCAGAAATCGTTACATTTTCAGCATTTTGTATAATGATCAAAAATGTAGAATAGTCTTCTGTAACTGTAGCTGGAAAAGTTCTTAGATGCGTTTGGTCACTCATTTTAAGATGAAAATCAGAAGGCATGATAATATTATACTTAAATGGCCCATCTCCATGAAAAAAAGCATCTAATCTATCTATCTTAAATACACTGCCTCCTATAGAGGCAATTTGAGTTACTAAATTCTGAATTGTTTTACTATTCTTTTTAGCTGTTTCTATAATAACATCACCTTCAATTATCTCCCATCTCGACGGCACAAACTCAAATTCTTCACTTAGTAAACTTACATCTCCTGTTATTGTTAGTTTAGAATTTAATAATTCTCCTGCTATTTCTCCCGCAGAGGAGAAGTCTAAAGTTCCATTAAAAATATCACCTCCATCAAAAGTAAAAGTTACACCTTCAGGGACTTCTATCGTTTGCCCTTCCAAGTCTAATAAACAATCTATAGTGATTGTCGCATTTGCATTTATATCTAAATCAGAAATTACACAGGGTTCTGTTGCTGTGATTATGATAGGTTCTGGTTCTGACTCTGGATTTTGATCGTTATCACCACCGTCATCAGTACTGCAGGAAACAAAGAACAGGCTACAAAATAGAAATGAGAAGATTAATTTTTTCATTTTTAAAAAATTAGATTTGACAAATTTTAATTACACGTGTTATTAACTAATTCTATTTCTGTAGGTGTAGTGGATTCATTTTTAATACAAACATACCTATCGGCTCCTGTAGGTTCCTGAATATTATTATTTGAAATAGTAATATTTTCGTGTTCGTTAAATAGTCTTATACCATGACCTTCATTAGGGGTTATAGTATTTTCATCAATAATAGAATTAAAAGTATCACTTATTTGTAATCCACCTTGAACTATGTTATTAGAAAATGTTACCCCCTTTGTTAAATACAAACTTACGGCTCCGTAGCCTAAGAAATCATTATTATCTATTAAAATAGAAAAATCCTCTTCATCTTCTGTATTATTAGAATTTGTTATTCTTGCCATAAAACCAGATGAAGTAAAGGTATTCCCAGTTACTTTTACATTCTCCGCGGTTGTATTTGCAAACCGTAACCCGTCACCTGAAGATTCAATGATGTTATCATAAATTGTAGCATCAATAGCACTAGATATTTGAATACCTCCTGTTACATTAGTTATTATATTTTCATAGATATCAGCGTCTACTGAACCAACCACAATACCTAATGAATAGCCTGAAATTTTATTACCACTAAATTCATTATCAAACACAGTTTCTCCTGTTCCTGTAGCAAAGAAAGCCCAACTTCCTGAAGCCCAACTTCCTGAAGCATTAAATGTATTATTTATATATCGTGCTCCATTAGCAAAATTCCATGACATTCTGGTATCAATGGTATTATCATCAACTGTAATATCTTGACCCGCGTATAAAGACAAAAAACCATTTCTGCTATTGGTCTCTGTATTTCCCTTAATAAGCACATTATACACTCTTTCATATTCCACCAAATTACCTAAATCATCTCGTGTTCTTGTAGGCTCTATATTAATTGCATATCCGACTTCACCACTCTGCGAATTTGTAGAATCTTGATCGTTATCTATAAAACTATTATTTAAAATTTGAATATTATCACCATCTGTTAGTGCTAAACTCATTCTTCTACTATTTTTGAAGGTATTATTTTTAACAATAATGTTTGTTGAAGGAATATAAGTATCCGGGTTAAACCTAAATCCTATTGAAAAAATATTCAAAGAGCCTGTTGAGGCATCTAAAAATGTCATACCATCTAACACCACATTTCGAGCAGAATTCAACTTTAATAAATGTGATCCGGCTTGATCTGCATCTACATCCGGATATTCCCTACTATCCCTATCACCATGCAGTGTACCGCCGGTAATCGTAACATTTTCTACATCGCGTAATGCCATTAAATTACCACCAGACTCATTTTTTAGACCAGGAAACACACGTAAATGTGTATTATCTGTCATTACCAAATTAAAATTAGAAGGTACATTAATAGCTTCTAACGAACTATATACAACTGTTGTCGCAGGGTTAGAATCGTGGTAAGAATGAAAATAGGCATCAAATCTATCTATTTTAAAAGTGGATGCGCCAAGGCTTTTTGTAAATTCAAATAAAGCTTCTAAATTATGGTTGTTTGTTAGGGCAATCTCTGAAGTTATTTCTCCTTCCACAATATTCTTCCATCGACTGGAATAAAAACTAAATGTATCACTAGTTAGTGTGATATTACCTATTACAGTTAATTCAGAATTCAGTAAATAATCATCAATTTTTCCTCCTCCAGAAAAATTCAGTGTTCCATTAAAAATATCTCCTCCGTCAAAAGTAAAGGTTACACCTGCTGGTACTTCTATAGTTTTTCCTTTTAAATCTAATAAACAATTTAGTATGATGGTACTGTTCGCTTCTATATTTAAATCTTCATACAAACATGCAGTTGTCGCTGTCACCGGATTCGGACTTTCTAACACTTCTGGCTCTTGATCTACATTTTCATCATTACTACAAGAAATAAAAAGCAATGTAAAAATTAGTAATTGACAAGTTCTTTTTTTCATTTTAAAGTATATTCAGGAACTTAAAGAGAAACAAATTATACGTGTCATTTTTAAGTACAAATGGTGAAACATATTTATTTATGTCATAAAATGAAAAAATGTTACGTTTTGTGACCATTTTAATACTAGCTTTCTCTCTTTAATTATATTTCATATACCGTTTTATCATGGTATCAAAACAAGAAAATAAAACGTGTAAATAAAAAAGCCTTAAAAGCAACTTGCTTTTAAGGTTTTAACTATTAGGTTTATTTCTTTTCTATATTGAAGCCAAAACAGTCTCTGCGGATCGATCCACTTTTTTAACCAATCCGGATAGCACTTTCCCTGGTCCTACTTCTGTAAATGAAGTGGCCCCATCGGCAATCATATTTTTTACACTCTGTGTCCATTTTACGGGAGCGGTAAGTTGTAAAATCAGATTCTTTTTAATCTCTTCCGGATCAGTAACCGCTGTCGTCGAAACATTCTGATAAATCGGACAGCTTGGTGTATTAAATTTAGTAGCTTTTATAGCTGCAGCTAATTCTTCTCTCGCAGGCTCCATTAAGGGAGAATGAAATGCCCCTCCTACAGGTAATACCAGCGCTCTACGAGCACCTTTTTCCTTCATTAATTCGCACGCTTTCTCAATTGCTTCTACTCCTCCTGAGATCACTAATTGCCCAGGGCAATTATAATTGGCTGCCACCACAATACCTTCAATTTCTTCACAAGCTTTTTCTACTACCTCATCTTCTAGACCTAGCACTGCTGCCATTGTAGACGGTTGTAACTCACATGCCTTTTGCATAGCTATAGCACGTTTAGCAACCAATCGCAATCCATCTTCAAAATTTAAAACTCCATTAGCGACTAATGCTGATAATTCTCCTAATGAATGACCTGCTACCATATCTGGCGCGAATTGATCTCCCATTGCTTTACTAAGAATTACTGAATGTAAAAAAATAGCAGGTTGTGTTACTTTAGTCTGCTTTAATTCATCAGCAGTACCTTCAAACATAATTTTGGTAATTTCAAACCCTAAAATATCATTGGCTTTATGAAAAAGTTCTTTTGCAATAGCAGAGTTTTCGTATAAATCTAAGCCCATTCCTGAAAATTGAGCTCCCTGACCTGGGAATATATATGCATTCATTATTCTATGGTTGTTTAATTTATATACAAAAGTAAGCATAAAGTTAAAAGTGAGTAATGATACTAGTTAGATTTTAATTCAACCAACTGGTATTTAATAAGGAAAAAATATAGGGTCATATTAAAAAAGAACAGGTTTTATGAAGCAAGAATCACCAAAAATCCACTTACACTTAATAATTTCCGCTGTAAACAGGGATATAAAACCACTGAAAACAAGGGTAGACATCTTCACTATAATTTTTAATTTCGTATTTTAAAATTAAATTATGAAGACAATTACTTTTCTATTTTTCGCATTCATCTCTTTTTATCAATATTCGCAAACGACATATACTTATACAGGAGTTGGCGACTGGAATACTGAAGAGAACTGGAGTCCAAACTACCCAGGAACTACTATTGAATTTGAAGACGAAGCAATTATATCCGAAGGATCAGAAGTACTTATTTCTTCTGTTATTATTAATGGTACACTTATTAATAGAGGTATTTTAGAAAATAATTCTACTATAACTAATAATGGTACTTTAATTAATCAAAACAGATATACTAGTAAGTCATTTTTAAATAATAATGGTACTATTTTTAACGAAAATACTTTTAACAATAATTCATTTTTAATTAATGAAGGCAGCATAACAAATAATGGACAATTGAATAACAACTCATTTTTTGTAAATAACTCCGATTTATTTAATAATGATATCTTCGTTAATAATGCCATTATCAATGGAGTCAATACTGCGCATACTAATGATTTTGAACTATCTCAGATTTTTAGCCCGGGCGATAGTAGCTCTCCAGCCATAGGCACCTACACTTTTGGGGATGATCTCACCATTAGTAGACCAGCATTTATAAGTTCACATATAGGTAGTATTTCTGACACTGATCTGATACAAGTTAATGGAGTAGCCACGTTATCAGGATCATTAAGCATCATCTTACTAAATGATTACGATCCTGAAATAGGGACTAATTATACAATTTTAAACGCTAACACTATACAAAACACTTTCGATACAGTTGATTTTCCTGATCTAGGTACTGATAAAGAATTTCGTATTATTTACAACACAGATTCTGTTATTGTTGAAGTAGTTGATAGTAAAATTTTAAGTCTCGAAGATATCAACCCAGATCAGAGTAAAGTTGTAGTATACCCTAACCCTGCATCAGATATATTATATGTAAAAGGACTACAAAAGCATGAAAAAATAGCAATATACTCTGCACTTGGTATTAGTATGTTAGAATCTTCGTTGAGCCCACTGGAGGATCATCTCATTGTTGACTTTCTAAATAAAGGTTCGTATTTTTTATCTATTGGGAATACTAGTTATCCTTTTATCAAAGATTAGCGCTAATAAAAGGTTTGATTTTTTCCAAACTTTTAAAACAGCATATAAATCATTCTAATACAGAAAAACAGAGTTACTTCTTCTTATAAGTCAAATAAGTAAATCCGTACTCATGTCGTTCATCAGCGCCGTGCATTTCTTTGTTTTCAATTTCCCAATGAGCCAAATCTATCTCAGGAAAAAATGTATCTGCATCGAATTTTCCATGTA
This sequence comes from Aquimarina addita, assembly GCF_039539305.1. NCBI lineage: Bacteria > Pseudomonadati > Bacteroidota > Flavobacteriia > Flavobacteriales > Flavobacteriaceae > Aquimarina > Aquimarina addita. The sequence goes on from NZ_BAABCW010000012.1 coordinate 143,588, forward strand.
CTCGGGTTAATTCAATACAATCAGCATATTGCATCCCTATAGTATAAATTTCGCCACCACCAATAATAAATGGTTGTGGATCATCTTTTGTAATTGCCAGTGCATCCTCCATTGTATGAACTACTACAACTCCTTCTGGTTGATACGTTTTATTTCTGGTAATTACCACATGCACTCTATTAGGTAGCAATTTAGGAAAAGACTCAAACGTTTTGCGCCCCATAATGATATGATGCCCGGTCGTAAGTTGCTTAAATCGCTTAAAATCATCTGGCAAATGCCAAACTAAATCATTATCCTTTCCTAAAGCATTATTTTCTGCCGCTGCAGCAATCATAGTAATCATACGAGGAAATTCTTTTATAGTTGTTCTGAATTCTGGTTTTTTGACGGGATCAACTCGTCCTTTTTTTTTATTAGCTCTTCTTTTGGGTGTATTAATTCAACTTCCTTTTCGAGTTTAGCTATTTCTAATTTTTGCTTCGCTATTAGTCGTTCCATTTGTCGATCCGTCCAATCACGTCCCATAAATTTACTAAACAACCATACATTACAAAAATGCATAATAAATAAAAATGTCCAGATAAAAATCCCTACTACAAACCAATCTAATCCCAGGAAGGTAACTCCTTTTCCTAATCCTAAAACTAAGTTGAGAACAATCATAAAAATTGATCCGACAATATATACCACAAAATGCTGAAACAGTCTTTTTTTCTGAATCACCCGCCTACGTGCGTGCTCAAACAATTCTCTTTGATGTGCATCTATTTCTGAAGTTTCTTTCTTTTTTGAAAACATTTTAGCAGTACCTTAGTTGTCCTAAAAGTAAAGATAAAGATTTTGCTATAAAGCTAAATGTATCCTATGAAAAAAATACGAAAAGAATTCCCTGTACTTGCTCAAAACACCTATTTAAACACTGCTTCTTCAGGATTGTTATACGATTCCTTAATGGATTACAGACAAGAACATGATTTCGATTTTCTTATCGGCGGAAGTATGTTTAGAGAATCAAGCAGTAACTTTTTAAACTCTGTAAGACAATCCATTGGGGACTTCTTTACCTGTGATGCAAAAAATATAGTACTCACCCAAAACTTCTCTTTGGGTTTAAATACAGTTTTACAAGGATTAGATAACACCAAAAAGGTATTGATTCTTGATGAGGATTACCCTTCTGTAAATTTTGCAGTAACTAATAAAGGATTTGATGTTTGCTGCGCAAAAATAGATGCTAAATTAGAAGAAAATATAAAAGCTGCTATTCAAAAAAATAGGCCAGATATTTTTGTATTTAGCGTGGTTCAATTTACGAATGGTATTCTCATAGACCTTAACTTTATAAAACAACTAAAATCAGAATACCCCAATCTTTTAATAATAGCGGATGGCACACAATTCTGTGGCACTCAGATTTTTGATTTTAAATCTTCTGGTATTGATATATTAGGATGTAGCGGATATAAATGGTTATTAGGAGGCTATGGTAACGGTTTTATATTGTTTAATGATAACATATTAGAAGATACTACACCTGATTCTTACATTCAAAACGCTAAAGAAACTGATTATGATCCTTCTTATACTAATCTAAAAGCGAGATTTGAGTGTGGTCATTTAGATACTTTTAGCTTTGGTAGTCTTCAGTACTCTTTACAATTTTTATCAAAAACAGGGCAAGATATCATTCAACAAAACATCCGGGAATTAGCAGAGTATACCCATTCAAAATTAACAAAATTACATCTTTTAGAAGCATCTGTTCTGAAACGAAAAAAACATAGTTCAATTTTTAATATCAAAGGGGATCAAAAGTTGTTTAATTATTTAAGAGAAAAGGATATTATTACTTCAATGCGAGGTAATGGCATACGAATTAGTCTACATTTTTATAATACAAAAGAAGAAATTGATATCTTACTGGACGCACTACATCGTTATCGTTAATATCTAATTAGTTAATATTTATTAAAATATTGAAAATCTGATAGTTTGCATTTTTTAGTTTCATTTTTTGTATTAAATTTAATTCTATTTTTTTAACATATTATTAATTTTAAACCAATATCATGGCGATAACCAAGCAATACCTAAAATCAAAACCTGTGTGTAAAGTAACATTTAGTGTTCCTGCAAAAGAAGCTAATACTGTAAGCGTTGCTGGAGAATTTAATGAATGGAACACAGAAGCTACGGTACTTAAAAAATTAAAGAACGGCACTTTCAAAGGTACTTTAAACCTTCCTAAGGATAATAAATTCGAATTTAAATATGTAGTAGACGGTCAATGGACTAACGAATCAGACGCTGATGGATATCAGTGGAGCGAGTTTGCTTCTACAGAAAATAGTGTTTTGGTACTATAAAAACCAAACGGTGTTGAGGATGTTTATTCCACAACCTCAACACCTTTCCAAAAAGCAACATGACCTCTAATCTGCTTTGCTAAATCTTTAGTTTCAGGATAGAACCAAGCAGCATCTTTATTTTCTTTGCCTGCTACTTTTATTGTGTAGTAGGAGGCTATACCTTTCCAAGGACAATTGGTATGGGTATCACTTGAGTCAAAAAATTCTTTATGAATAGACTCCGGAGGGAAATAGTGGTTATTTTCTATGATTTTTGTATCATTACTTTCTGCCAGTATTTGACCATTCCAAATTGCTTTCATCTTATTTTATTTTAAATATATAATTTTTGTAATACTCTTTTTTATCAGTAAAAGAACCCTCTACCTTTAATCCAGATGATGTTGCCAGCCATTTTACCGTATCATCATCATATTTTTGCGAAATCTCGGTATGAATACTTTCCCATGCCTCAAAACAAACCTCTAATGATAAACTATCAATGGTCACTGTCTGTTTTTTTGTACTCACTAAATAACTTTTAGCGGTACCGCTTTCAGGGTCATATACTTCCCAATGTATAAACGAATCAAGATCAAAATCACCTCCAAGTTCCTTATTAATACGAGCTAACACATTTTTATTAAACGCTGCGGTTACTCCGGTTGGATCATTATAGGCATCTAATATTTTTTGAGGATGTTTTTTCTGATCAAATCCCATAAAAATTAAATCATCCGTATGCATAACGGCACGAAGGTTTTTTAGAAACTGAATGGCTCTGGGATGCAATAAATTACCAATATTAGAACCTAATACCATAATCACCTTTTTACGGCTACTAAGATGTTGTAATCGATCCAGGACCTCAAAATATTCGCCTACCAACCCTTTTACCAGAAGGTCAGGAAATTCAGCATCCAAATTTTGAACCAGTCCATCTATTGCATTTCTGCTAATATCAATTGGATGATACGTAAAAGAAAAACTCTTTTCTAATAATTCTTGCAAAAGAATCTTCGTCTTTTTTCCATCGCCTGCACCCAATTCTACAAGGTCAAAACCTTCTTTTATATTGTCAAAACTTTCTGTTATCTGAGTTTTTTGTGACTTAAAAATATCAAATTCTGTTGTGGTAAGATAGTACTCCGGGAGTGCCATAATCTTTTGAAACAGTTTATCCCCTATTTTATCATAGAAGAATTTTGATGATAGATATTTTGGAAACGCAGTTAGCCCTTCATTAACTTCCTTACTAAAAGTGTCAACTACTACCTTTTGATCTTTAGAATTCATGTATAAAAATTATGCTTTTTTTACTAATCGCAATCCATTGAATTGCCATCTGAGTTGTGGGTGAAAAAAATTACGATAGGTAGGTCTGGTATGCTTGTTAGGCGTTGCTATTGACCCGCCTCTGAGTACTTTTTGATTGACCATAAATTTACCGTTATATTCACCAAGTGCTCCTGGAGCCTTAGCATAATCGGGATATGGTAAATAGGCACTTTCTGTCCACTCCCATCGTTTACCCCACGTAAAAAATGATTGTGCAGCTTCCCATTCAAACTCAGTAGGTAAACGTTCACCTCGCCATTGTGCAAAAGCAAATGCCTCATAATATGAAATATGAGTTACAGGAGCACTCAATTGTAATGGCTGTAATCCTCCTAGTGTATATTGATAATACATATCATCAATTTTATGCCAATACTGCGGAGCACTTATAGTATTAGACAGCACCCAATCCCAACCTTCGGCATGCCACAATAAATTATTTTCATATCCTTTATTATTTATGAAATCGAGATATTCTCTGTTAGTTACTAACTTATTGGAAATTGCATAGGTCTGCAGAAACACTTTATGAGCACCTAATTCATTATCATAGCAAAAATCATTATCCCGAAATCCAATAGAATACAAACCTTCCTCCATAACAACATATTCTCCGGTTTCATCTACATCTTCATTTTCTGTAAACGTATCACTATATTTAGGTAATAATGGATTGTTTCCTAAAATAAACTTTATATCAGTAAGTAATAGTTCCTGATGTTGTTTTTCATGATGAATACCTATTTCTAAAAGTTTCTCGATCTTCTCGCTATTATGCTCTTCAAAAAAAGACTGAATATGAGAGGTAACATAATCTCTATACTCATATACTTCACTTACAGTAGGTCTTGAAAGATTTCCTCTATTGGTTCTCACTACTCTTTTACCGATACTTTCATAGTAACTATTAAAAACAAAAGCAAAATCTGGATGAAAACGAATATATCCTTTTGCATAAGGAGCTAAAATAAATTCTTCAAAAAACCAGGTGGTATGCCCTAAGTGCCATTTTGGTGGAGAGACATCCTCTATAGGTTGTACCACATAGTCCTCAATTTGCAAAGGTGCACAGATTTCTTCAGAATGGGATCGGGTTTGTAAAAAGGTAGAAAGTAAATTATCAATAATTTTCATAAAAAAAGTGCATATGATTTACATATGCACTTACAATTTAATAATTTTTCTATTGAAAAACTTTTTAACTAAGTTAATCCAATGTTAAAAAATCAATTTTTATTTTGGTTTAATGAAGGTAATAGGAACTGTATATGCAACTGATATAGGTTTATTACCCCATTTTGCAGGTTCATCCATTTTAGGAATTGTTTTGATAATTCTCACCGCTTCTCTCTGGAGATATCTATGTCCGTCTTTGACATCTATTACTTCCACTTTTCCTTTTTTATTAATAATAAATTCTACGGTTATAGTTCCTTCTAAACCCTCTTCTCGAGCGGCTTCAGGGTATCTAAAAATTTTAATTATATGATTCCTTAAATTATTATTAAAACAGTTAATAGGAGTTTGTCTCGAATCTTCACATTTTGGCCAAAGTGGTGTAATCCCTTTTCCATTCGCGCTCTCACTGGATAGTAGTATCCCACCATCTTCTTCTTGAGCAAAAGAAAAGTTAATGCTTAAAATTAATAAAACTAGTAATAGTTTATTCATACAATTGGTGATTTGGGGTTAATAAAAGTATAGGTTAAATAGCTACTGCACCTTTAATATGAGGGTGCGGGTTATAGTCATTCAATATAAAGTCATCAAAAACAAAGCCAAAGATATCTTTTACTTCTGGATTTAATGTTATAGTAGGCAATACTTTAGGTGTTCTTGACAATTGTAGCTCTAGTTGTTCAATGTGGTTATTATAAATATGAGCATCTCCAAATGTATGGATAAATTCACCCGGTTCATAGCCGCATACCTGAGCCATCATCATAGTAAAAAGCGCATAAGAAGCTATGTTAAAAGGAACTCCTAGGAATATATCTGCACTCCGTTGATACAATTGACAAGAAAGTTTACCGTCTGCTACATAAAATTGAAAAAATGCATGACAAGGCGGCAATGCAGCTTTACCATTGCTTACATTTTCTGAAAACGATTTTGAAGTATCTGGAAGTACGCTAGGGTTCCAGGCAGACACTAACATACGTCTACTATTTGGATTTTTTTTTAGACTTTCTACAACTTCTTTAATCTGATCAATTTCGTCACCATTCCAATTACGCCATTGATATCCATATACGGGTCCAAGATCACCGTGATCATCTGCCCATTCATTCCATATTCGAACCCCATTTTCCTGAAGATATTTCACATTTGTATCTCCTTTTAAAAACCATAGTAATTCATGAACAATGGATTTGAGATGTAATTTTTTAGTAGTAACCATCGGAAAGCCTTCACTGAGATCAAACCTCATTTGATATCCAAAAACACTTTTAGTTCCGGTTCCTGTACGATCTCCTTTCTCATTCCCATTAGCAAGGACGTGACGTACTAAATCAATATATTGTTTCATAATTCCTTACAACTTATTTCCCTCTAAATTTGATAAATCGAGTCAAATATACAAAAAATAGATCTTGAAATATCGTTTAATATATAGATTATGAAATAGTTATAAAAACAATCTGAAAATTATTTCATTAACAAAAAATTAACCATTATTTACCCAATAATCATTCCTGCAATCGTTGCAGAAAGTAAAGAAGCGATAGTTCCACCGATGAGAGCTTTCATTCCAAATTCAGAAAGTGTCTTTCTTTGGCCTGGTACTAATGAACCAATTCCTCCAATCTGAATCCCAATCGATGCAAAATTAGCAAATCCGCAAAGCATATAGGTAGCCATAATAACAGATTTACTATAAGTAAGGTGTAATGAGCTACTGGGGTTTTTAAGATCAGCTAATTGGATATAGCCTACAAACTCACTCGCTGCTAATTTAATACCCAATAATTGCCCCATTAACATCATATCCTCTTTAGCAACTCCTATTAACCACATTAAAGGAGCGAACACTGTTCCCAAAATAGATTCCAGCGAAAAACTTTTATAAGGTGTATGTTCTGAAATAAAAGTATTAAAAGTCGTTACTTCACCAAACCATCCTAACATACCGTTTAACATAGCTATTAAAGCTACAAATACTAAAAGCATTGCACCAACATTTGCTGCTAATTTTAAGCCTTCTGTAGTTCCGTTTGAAATCGCATCTAAGACATTAGAGCCAATCTTATCTTGCGTAACCTCAATAGTACGATCAATTTTTTCAGTTTGAGGAAATAATATTTTCGAAATTACAATAGCTCCTGGAGCTGCCATAACTGACGCCGCTAAAAGGTGCCGTGCAAACTCCAATCTTAATTGTTCGTCATTACCTCCAAGAAAGCCTATATAAGCTGCTAACACGCCTCCTGCAACAGTAGCCATCCCTCCTACCATTACCAAAAGAATCTCAGAGCGTGTCATCTGCTCTAAATACGCCTTAATCATTAACGGTGCTTCCGTTTGTCCTAAAAATATATTCCCTGCTACACTCAAACTTTCAGCTCCGGATATTCCCATCAGCTTTGTAAGAATCCAAGCCATACCTTTTACCACAACTTGTATAATTCCAAAATAAAATAAAATAGAAGTCAACGCAGAAAAAAATATGATTGTAGGCAATACCTGAAAGAGAAATATAAATCCATAACTCTCTACATCCATCATTCCTCCTAAAAGAAACTCACTACCTGCCTGAGTATACAACAGTATTTCATTAAAAATCTTACCTATAAAATTAAAAACAGATTGTATAAAAGGAACTTTAAGTACGCCAAACGCTAATACTAATTGCCCTGCTAATCCAACACAAACCGTTTTCCAATTAATTGCTTTTCGATTACTACTAAATAAAAATGCAATAAGTAATAACACTACCATCCCCAGAACACCTCTCCATAAGCTTGTAAAAGAAAAACCTTTACTAGGTATTAGTTCATTTTCTGCGATAACTGTAGCTACCTCTGCAACTTCTTTTTCAGTAGCCAATGAATACAATACATTTCTTTTGAGCAATACTAAAGTAGAATCGGTAACTTTATCAATTCTATATTTGATAATTGAGTCATTCGCTGTCTCTGGAAATAATAATAAAACATTGTTTTGAAACACATAATCACCAGTAAAAACTTCTAAACCGTCATAAAAGGAATATGAGAATTGTCCATTACCTAATTCTAAATAATCTTTTTTTCCTGTATCAAAAATTGTATCGGTACTTCCCTCAACACTTTGCAACATCCATGTTTTCTCAATGGATTGGGCAAAAATTGTAGTAAAAGTACATAAGGAGAGTAATAGAAAAAATAGTACTTTTTTCATTTAATTGATAAATTAATTTGATTACAAACGAAATAAGCAAAACTATTTATGATAGAAATAACCTTTTCGTTATGATATAAATTTAATGCATTGATTTTATTCAATACTAAAAAATAAGGTTACCCTCTTTTAGAAATCTCGTCTCTGACTCTGGCTGCCAATTCATAATCTTCATCACCAACCGCTTGCTCTAACATTTTATGCAACTCCTCTAACGACAATTCCTTATAATTTGTTTCTTTACCTACCATCTCTACATCATCTGAAATTAACTCGTCCATTAATAGATTTTCAGGATTAGTATCATCTTCGTTCTTAGGATTCACTTTTAGATAAATCCCAGCTTGATCAAGTATATTTTTATAAGTAAATATAGGAGCCTGGAAGCGTAAAGCTAATGCAATAGCATCGCTGGTCCTGGCATCAATAATTTCTTCTATCTTATCACGTTCACAAATAATACTGGAATAAAAAACACCATCTACTAATTTATGAATAATCACTTGTTTGACAACAATATCAAACCTATCTGCAAAATTCTTAAAAAGATCGTGGGTTAAAGGTCTGGGAGGCTTAATTTCTTTTTCTAACGCAATAGCAATAGACTGTGCTTCAAAAGCTCCAATAACTATTGGCAACTTTCGCTCTCCATCTATTTCACTTAAAATCAGCGCATATGCCCCATTTTGGGTTTGGCTGTAAGATATCCCTTTAATGTTCAGACGAACTAAACTCATAGTGTAAAAATCAATAAAAAAAGCTGTTTGAACAAAACGGACATATACCTGAGTTCAAACAGCCCTTTACTGGTCGCAATTTAAAAAAAATTATGCGTTATTTTCCTTAAATTCTTTTAATTTTTCAATAAGAGTAGGTACCACCTCAAAGGCATCTCCTACTATACCGTAATCTGCTGCCTTAAAGAAAGGAGCTTCAGGATCATTATTAATGACTACTTTTACTTTACTGGAGTTAATTCCCGCAAGATGCTGGATAGCACCAGAAATTCCAATAGCAATATATAAATTAGAAGCTACCGGCTTACCAGTTTGACCCACGTGTTCTCCGTGAGGTCTCCATCCCAGGTCACTTACTGGCTTAGAGCAAGCTGTAGCAGCACCTAATACATCAGCCAATTCTTCAATCATTCCCCAATTCTCAGGCCCTTTCAATCCTCGCCCAGCTGAAACCACAATCTCTGCATCAGCTATAGACACTTTATCTGTAGCCTTATCGACAGAAACTACATTTACAGCAAAATCCTGATCAGACAATGATGGTTCAAAAGCCTCTGCTGTTGCTGCTCCGGAAATTTCTTTTAAACCAAAAGCATTATTAGACAACCCTATAATCTTTGCATCCGTAGTCATTTCTGTAATGCTAAATGCTTTATTAGTAAAAGCCGTGCGCTTTACGGTAAATGGAGAAGTACTCTCAGGCAAAGCAACCACATTAGATGCATATCCTGCATTTAAATGTATTGCCAATAGGGATGCCAAAAACTTACTATCAGCACTAGAACTAACAACTACAACTTTTGCTTCTTCTTTTTCTGCTGCTTGTTTTAAAGCATCAGTATATGCTTTGGCATTAAAAGTTGATAGTTTATCGTTTTTGATCTCCAAAACTTTATCCACTCCATAGTTTCCTAAATCACCACTATTATCTGCATTAAAACTTACAGCAGTAACACTAGTCCCCAGCATCGTGGCAACTCCTTTAGCATAAGAAGCAACCTCAAAAGCTGACTTTTTAAATGCACCACCTTCACTTTCTGTATATACTAAAACTGACATATATTATTTTTTTATGTTGAACCTACAATTAAGGTATTATTTTATTCTATTATATCGCTTTTGCCTCATTATGCAACAATTCTACCAATTTACCTACCTCATCAGCAGATACCAGAGTAACTTCTCCTTTTGGTAGCGGTTTTTCAAATTTTACCGTTGTTGTTTCTTTACCTGATTCAACAGGTTCTAAGACAGTCAATGGTTTTTTACGAGCCATCATTATACCCCTCATATTAGGAATTCGAAGATCACTTTCTTCCACCAATCCTTTTTGACCACCAATCACCAGAGGTAATGAAGCAGTTGAAGTTTCTTTACCTCCATCAATCTCACGAATTGCTGTAGCCGTATCTCCTTCTATTTCTAAACCAATACAAGTATTCACAAAATTAGCATTGATAAGACCTGCAATCATACCTGGTACCATTCCTCCATTATAATCAATGGATTCACGACCTGCTATTATAAGATCGTATCCTCCGTCCTGAACTACTTTAGCTAATTGTTTTGCTACATAAAAACCATCTGTAGCCTCTGTATTTATTCTAATCGCACTATCCGCCCCTATAGCAAGCGCTTTACGCAATGTTGGCTCTGTTTCTGGACCTCCGACATTAACAACATCAACAGATGCACCTTGTTTTTCTTTAAACCACATTGCCCTGGTTAATCCGAACTCATCATTAGGATTTATTACAAACTGTACTCCATTAGTATCAAACTTAGTATCTCCGTCTGTAAAATTAATTTTAGAAGTTGTGTCTGGCACATGACTAATACAAACTAATATCTTCATTTTATATAGGTGTTTTTTGAGAATTTAATAATAAAAGCGAAGGTACAAATAAAATGTCGAATTTACTATGCATGCATAGTAAATTTTTCTTTATTACATGATTAGTACAGCATTTTAATTCCTATTTTTGCCTTTCGTATAGCACAAAAATAATTATTTATAAATGAAGACAATACAATTCAGAGAGGCAATTTGCGAAGCAATGAGCGAAGAAATGCGTAAAGATGATTCCATTTATTTAATGGGAGAAGAAGTTGCAGAATATAATGGAGCTTATAAAGCTAGTAAAGGAATGCTTGATGAATTTGGTGAAGAAAGGGTAATTGATACTCCTATTTCTGAACTAGGGTTTTCTGGAATTGCTATTGGAAGCGCTATGCTAGGTAATCGTCCAATTGTAGAATATATGACGTTTAATTTTGCTTTGGTCGGTATTGATCAGATCATCAATAATGCAGCAAAAATGCGTCAGATGAGCGGTGGTCAATTTAACATTCCTATTGTGTTTAGAGGCCCCACAGCTTCTGCAGGACAGCTAGGCGCAACACACTCGCAAGCTTTTGAAAACTGGTTTGCTAACACCCCGGGGCTTAAAGTTGTTATTCCTTCTAATCCAAAAGATGCCAAAGGATTACTAAAATCTGCCATTCGTGATAATGATCCTGTCATTTTTATGGAGAGTGAGCAGATGTATGGTGACAAAGGAGAGGTACCTGAAGGAGAATATACAATCCCAATTGGGGTTGCAGAAACTAAAAGAGAAGGTACGGATGTAACGATTGTTTCTTTTGGAAAAATTATTAAAGAAGCATATACAGCTGCTGATAAATTAGCAAAAGAAAATATTTCTTGTGAAGTGATAGATCTTAGAACAGTTCGCCCTCTTGATCTAGATGCAATTTTTACATCAGTAAAGAAAACAAACAGACTCGTAATTCTTGAAGAAGCCTGGCCACTTGCCAACATCGCTTCAGAAATTACATATCAGGTTCAATCCAATATATTTGACTATCTAGATGCACCTATCTTAAAAATAAATACGGCTGATACACCAACTCCTTATTCTCCTGTTTTATTAGAACAGTGGATTCCTAATAGTGAAGATGTTGTTAAAGCTGTCAAAAAAGTAATGTATAAATAAAATGAACCCCCTTTCTTTGCGTTCTGTAATTTTATAAAGTTGTTAAATTAAAAAAAACGGCTTGATAATTGCGACGTCAAAATTAGCTTTTTACATCGTTACATATATACGTTTAAATTTAGTAGATGAGATATTGGGTTTTAGGGGTTTTATTTTTTGTAATAGGCATTTCTTTTTTATCTGCACAAACAAAAGTGAGCGGATATGTCTATGATAGTAATAAACAATCTGTCCCGTTTGCCAATATCGTTTTTGTAAACTCTACCATTGGTACAATTACTGATGAAAATGGGAAATTCTACATGGAATCAGACCAAAATCACAGTAGCCTCAAAGTTTCTTTTATTGGTTTTGAAACCAAAATAATAGAACTTACTAAGCGTACTACGTATGAGATGGAGATCACATTAGAAGAAGAAGCAGCAGCGCTGGATGCAGTAGTTATTTATAAGGGAAAAACATCCAAAAAAAACAACCCTGCTCTTGATATCCTTCGTAAAATATGGGAGAATCGAAGGGAAAATGGAGTAAAAAAATTCAAGCAATACGCCTACGACAAATACGAAAAATTAGAATTTGATCTTAATACTATAGATAGTGCTTTGATAAATAGCAGAGTATTTAATGGTATGGAGTTTATTTTTGAAGATATCGATACTTCGCGAATATCCGGAAAGACATATTTGCCTATCTTTCTAAATGAAGCATTATCAAAAGCTTATGGTGACAATGAACTTAATGAATTTAAAGAAGTTCTGACAGGGAATAAAAATGCAGGTTTCAGTGACAATCAAACACTTATTGCCTTTGTAAAAGATCTTTATTCTGATTATGATATTTACGAAAATTATCTAAAATTCTTTGATAAAAGTTTTACTAGTCCTTTATCAAAAACTGGGATTAGTGTGTATAATTATGTGTTATCTGATAGCGCTTATATTGACAATAAATGGTGTTATAATATTATTTATTACCCCAGAAGGGAAAACGAGTTAACCTTTAAGGGAGACTTTTGGGTAAATGATAGTACTTGGGCAATTAAGGAAATCAATCTGGAGGTTACTAAAAGTGCCAATATTAATTGGGTTAAAGATTTATACATTGAGCAAGAATTTGATGTTTTGAATGATTCTATATTTTTAATTACCAAAGATTATTTTCAATCTGACTTTGCATTTAGTAAAAAAGAAAAATCCAGAGGTGTTTATGGTAAGCGAACTACATTATATGATAATTATAAATTTGATCAGAAAAAAGATAAAAAATTCTATCAAAGCCAAGTAGATCCTTATGATAAAGACATTTATAATCGGGAAGATACTTTCTGGCAAAATGCCAGAATGGAATCTCTTAATAAAGACGAGCAAAAAGTATATGAATTACTTGACACACTAAAAACAGTAAAAGCTTTTAAACGCCTTTATAATGTGGGAACCATATTAGCCTCGGGTTATGTTGACTTTAATGGTTTTGATTTTGGCCCTTTGTTTAATACTATCGGATATAATACCATAGAAGGATTTAGAGTTAGATTAGGCGGGAGAACCTATTTCACAGCAAATGATCGATGGCGTATAGAAGGTTATGGAGCGTATGGATTTAAAGATCAGAAATTCAAATATGGTATTTCAGGAAAATATCTGGTGGATAGAAAATCGAGACTGATTGTTTCTGCCGGAAATCGAAATGATGTCGAACAACTGGGTGCTAGTCTCACCAATACTAACGATGTAGAAGGGAGAAGCCTTGCTTCCTCTTCTATCGTAGCAACAGGTGATAATAGCAGACTTACGGCTATTAATCTTTCTGCATTTTCTTTACAAATTGAACCCAGGAAAAATTTTACAGTAGGTGTTTCAGGATCTTTTAGAACATTAGAACCTGCAGATCGCTCTTTATTTAGCCTAGACTTCTTAGATCCTGAAACTAATGAACTTCGCACAAAAATTAAACAAACGGAAATTGCCACAAACCTCACTTATTCTCCAGGTAGAAAAACTACCGGCTATGGTGTAGATAGAATCATTATTAATGATGGTGACTATGCACAACTCTTTTTAAACTATAGCACTGGAATAAAAGGAATCCTGGAAAGTGATTTTGAATATCAAAAAATACAATTTCTATATCAACAACCATGGAATATTGGTGGTTTTGGCAGATTAACGAGTTCATTAGAATTAGGAAAAACATTTGGAGAAGTTCCGCTAGGATTACTCAGCGTAGTCCCAGGAAATCAAACTTATTTATCTATTCAAAACACTTTTCCGCTACTCAACTTTTACGAATTTGTTACAGACACCTATGCATCTTTACATTTAGAACATAATTTTGGAGGTAGGATATTCTCAAGAATTCCACTTCTTAGAGAACTGAATTTGAGAGAATTGGTTGGTGTAAGAGGCGTGTGGGGTGAACTCTCTGATGAAAATATTGCACTGGATGCCTCTGGATTTTTACAAACAGTAGGAGCTCCTAATAACGAAGCTTATTGGGAATATAGTGCTGGTGTAGGAAATATTTTCAAAATATTCAGAATAGATTTTCATTTTAGAGGAAACTATTTCGATAATCCAGATGCCAGAAACTTTGGTATTACCGGATCTTTTGGCTTTTATTTTTAGTTTTTATAACTATTTAACTTCTGGTTTTGTGTTGCCTTATTTCATACTAACATACTAAACAACTCCTATTAATTATTGTAGGCAATTAAAAAATTGTCTGTATCATTTGCAGTCTTTTTTAAACTAATCAATAAAACATTTTTCATTATGTTAAATAAGAAAACCATTAGGTAAACAATATTCTCATTTTCTTATCAAATTTATAAAAACATTGCTTTTTAGTTTTCCTTTTCATATTGCGAAATTACTAAAACAGCCCATAGAAAAACGTTCTGGTCTTTCATAACCTTAAAATTTTGCTAAAAAAAACAATTATTCTTAATTATAAATTTTAACCGACCTGTGTTATCCCTATATTTGGCGACTATAAAAATGAGCATACCTATGAGCACCACAACTCGAGAAACTTTTGATGTATTAATAGAAATTCCTAAAGGAAGTAGGAATAAATACGAATATGATTTTGAAATAAAAAAAATCCGATACGATCGTATGATTTTTTCATCTATGATGTATCCGGCAGATTATGGATTTATGCCAGAAACTTTAGCTTTAGATGGAGATCCGCTAGATGTATTGGTTTTAGTAACAGAACCTACATTTCCTGGTTGTGTGATGGAAGTAAAACCTATTGGCGTTTTTCACATGACCGATGAGAAAGGACCTGATGAAAAAATTATATGTGTTCCTGTTTCAGACCCTGTAGCAAGTCAGATTGAAGATCTTAAAGAATTAAATCCACACCTAATAAAAGAAATAGAGCACTTTTTTAGAGTATACAAAGATTTGGAGAAGAAAAAAGTAGATGTAGGCGGTTGGGGAGATCTAGCAGAAGCTAAAGAAATTATCAAAACAAGTATTCAACGTTTTGAAGATATACCTGATAAACCTGAAGGATTATTTAGCATTTACTAAATAAAGACTTAAAAAATATAAAAAGCGCAATATTTATCCTTAAATATTGCGCTTTTTATATTTATATGATTTTATTACATTTAGACTTTCACACATACAACTAATTAAAAACACTTTTATGCAATCAAATATGATTTTTTTGCCGATAGTTTTGGCAATGTTGGGCTTACTTTTTATGTTTCTAAAAATGATCTGGGTTAAGAAGCAAGCTCCTGGTAATGAAAAGATGCAACAAATTTCTAAGAGTATTAAAGAAGGTGCTTTAGCATTCCTAGCTGCAGAATATAGGTTATTGTTGATCTTTGTAGTAATTGCCTCTATTGCATTATATGTAATCTCTATGCTGGTAGATACTACAAGTTGGATGATTATCCCAGCATTTATTATCGGTGCCATTTTTTCAGCATTAGCCGGAAATATTGGTATGCGGATTGCTACAGAAGCTAATGCCAGGACAGCAGAAGCTGCAAAAACAAGTCTTCCGCAAGCCCTAAAAGTTTCTTTTGGTGGTGGCACGGTGATGGGACTTGGCGTGGCAGGACTGGCTGTTTTAGGACTCAGTTTACTATTTATGTTTTTCACCACTCAATTTATGGGGAACCCAAGTACTTTTTATACCGATATGACTATTGTTCTGGAAGCGCTAGCTGGTTTTTCGCTTGGTGCAGAATCCATTGCATTATTTGCACGTGTAGGAGGAGGTATTTATACCAAAGCTGCAGATGTAGGAGCTGATCTTGTGGGTAAAGTAGAAGCTGGTATCCCAGAAGACGACCCTCGTAACCCTGCCACAATTGCCGACAATGTTGGAGATAATGTAGGTGATGTCGCGGGTATGGGCGCTGATTTATTTGGCTCTTACGTTGCAACCGTATTAGCAGCTATGGTATTAGGAAATTATCTAATACGAGATATTTCTATAGAAACAAACACTCCTTTTACTGATAATTTTGGAAATATGGGACCAATCTTATTACCGATTGTTATTGCAGGTGTTGGAATTCTAGCTTCAATTATAGGTACATTTTTAGTAAGTATTAAAAATAATGAGGCAAAGGAAGCACAGGTACAAAAAGCATTGGATATAGGAAACTGGGGGTCTATTATTTTAACTGTAATCGCCAGCTACTTTTTAATTGATCTTATGCTTCCAGAGACTATGCAGATGAATTTCTTTGGAGAAGAAAATGCAAGAATCATATCATCTATGAATGTCTTTTATGCAGCTCTTATAGGCCTTGCTGTAGGTGCATTAATCTCTGTTGTGACGGCTTATTATACAAGTTTAGGAAAAAAGCCTGTTATGGATATTGTTAAAAACAGTGCTACCGGTGCAGCTACTAATATTATTGCCGGACTAGCTGTTGGGATGAAATCTACATTTTTATCTGTTATATTATTTGCAGCAGCCATCTATGGCTCCTATGAATTAGCTGGATTCTATGGTGTAGCATTAGCAGCATCCGCAATGATGGCTACTACTGCTATGCAATTAGCAGTAGATGCTTTTGGACCTATAGCAGATAATGCAGGAGGTGTTGCAGAGATGAGTGAACTTGAAGATCATGTCCGTGAACGAACAGATATATTGGATTCTGTAGGTAATACGACCGCCGCTGTAGGTAAAGGCTTTGCTATTGCTTCTGCTGCTTTAACTGCTTTAGCATTATTTGCTGCCTATGTAACTTTTACTGGAATTGACGGGATTAATATTTTTAAAGCAGACGTATTAGCTATGTTATTTGTGGGTGGAATGATTCCTGTTATATTTTCTGCATTAGCTATGCAATCGGTTGGAAAGGCAGCAATGGAAATGGTACATGAAGTACGCAGACAATTCAAAGAGATCCCCGGTATTATGGAAGGTACAGGAACACCAGAATATGCTAAATGTGTTGATATCTCGACAAAAGCAGCTTTAAAAGAAATGATACTACCCGGACTCATCACAATAATCACTCCGATCATTGTTGGCTTATTATTTGGTGCAGAACCTTTAGGAGGTTATATGGCTGGTGTATGTGTTTCTGGTGTGATGTGGGCTATTTTTCAGAACAATGCTGGTGGTGCCTGGGATAACGCTAAGAAATCATTTGAAGCTGGTGTAGAAATCGATGGTGTTATGACATATAAAGGTTCTGACGCTCATAAAGCTGCTGTTACTGGTGATACTGTTGGAGATCCTTTTAAGGATACATCGGGTCCATCAATGAATATTCTAATTAAATTAACTTGCCTGATAGGTCTGGTTATTGCTCCAATTCTTGGTAATCATGAAGCTAAAAATGAAGTGACTGCTCAACGTAGTGGCGCTACGGAAATCATTGAACATAACACATTATCAACGAAATATTCATTGGAGAAACAAACTTCACAAAAAGAACCGGTTGTCATTCTTAAAAATAAGTAAAAACTACAAAAACTGATAAAAAACCTCGCTAATATGCGGGGTTTTTTATCTTTGCCAGACATCATAATTACATATGTTTAGAAAAAAACCAATTAGAATCAATACCTATCTGGGCTATGGAACCCATAAAAGACTTCGTGCCATGGGTCGGGCGTTAGAGGTAGAAAATATTGATTTCAACGGAAACACTTCCATATTTAGAACATTATGGAACATTTTTAAACAATTCGAAAGTGATAAGGTTACCCATGCGGGGATAGAACTTCATCTTTCTAACGGAAATAACACCATGACTTCTACGAACAGTCAGGGATATTATTATTTTGATAAAGAGTTTACCAAAGATACAATTGAAACAAGCCCTTCTAATTGGATTTCTTATACAGTTTCATATCATGGAAAACAAAAAAAAGAAATTATAAATGATAATGTTTTTAAGGGTGAAATGTTGATTCCTTCAAAAGATGCCGAATACGGTATTATTAGTGATATTGATGACACCATATTACACACAGGAGTAGCTTCACTATTTAAATGGCGTGTAATTACTAATACTTTTTTTAAAAATTTTGATAAACGGCTTCCCTTAGAAGGCACTGTGAACTTTTATAAAAAGCTACAATCCGGCAAAAACTCATTAGCTATTAACCCTATTTTTTATGTCAGTAATAGCCCTTGGAATCTATATGACTATTTATCCGCATTTCTTAAAAAGAATAATTTTCCAAAAGGCCCGGTTCTATTAAGGGATTTTAGAAGACCCTTTGATAAAATTCCTAAACCAAAAAAGCAGCATAAACAAACAGAAATTTTAAACCTTCTGAATCTTTATCCTCATCTACGATTTGTTCTAATAGGAGATAGTGGTGAAAAAGATGCCGATATCTATACTAAAATAGCTCTGGAATATCCTGATAGAATACTCGCAATTTATCTCAGAAACATACATAAACGAAAAGAAAAACGCATTTTTAAAATAATTAATTATTTTAAAACAACTCCGATTCTTCTATTCAAAACTTCTAAAGAAGCAGAAGAACATGCTAGAAAATGTGATTTAATCAATTAGATTTTAAATTTCTTACTTCTGAAGTCAATAATTGCATAGCATCTTGTAATTGTTTAATACTGCCTGTAGTATCATTTGCATCTATATTAAAACTTAATTTACTATTCACTTCCCAGAGTTCTTTAATCTGATGACTTTGTATGGTATAGGGCAGGTATTCAACATTTATAGAAACTAAAGTAAGTGTAGCATCTTCCATATTTTTACGCACCTTTTTTACTACAACACTATCTTCTAATACAATCACATAAATTGCATTACTTCTTAGTTCTGACAGATTATTTATAGCTTTTCCTATCACCCATTCTTTGGGTTCTAATATCGGAAGCATACTATCACCTTCTACCTGAAATCCACGATATGTAGCATTTCTGAATTCTGGCAACGGAATATCAAATGCTGGTAATTGCTGATACCAATCCACATCCTGAACATTATTAGGATATCCTGCAGCAGCTTTTACATTTACCAATACAATATTTTCATTATTATCGACATTGACAGTGACCACTTTTGGTGCCACATCTCCCGTATGCATCTGTATTCTTTTTTGTGTACTATCTCCAAACAACCAAAGCGGATTGATCCCAAACTCTTCTAAAAGCTTAGCAACAACTTTTCCAGATATTTTGGTTTTGCCTCTTTCAATATCCGCCGTGGAACTTTTAATTCCCAAAACCTTTGCAAAATCAGATTGCGTAAAATGATTTTCTTCACGGATTTGTTTAAAGCGATGAATGGTTTGGTTAGTTGATTCATCCATACAACTCAAATTTATTTACTGGTGTTTATTAATAAACGGTAATCAACTCATGAGTCTGTTTAGAATATAAAATTCAATTCATAATCAAGTTGAGTTCATTATGATCTTCCATACAAATATACTTTATTTTGGAATAATTCCAATTTTAACACAATTAAATTATTATTATATTGGAATTATTCCATAGATTTGGAAAAATTACTAGTCAACTAAACTTTCATGATAATGAATATTAATCTTCATCAACCAGAAACGGAAACTATTATAAAACATTCATTAAATAATTCTCTGTCATCTACAGAAAAATTACATAAAGAATTGATTAAAAAAGGTTTTTCTTTCTTAAGAAATTATAAAATAGATAATTATTCCTTTGATTTTTATTGTCCAGAATTAAAAATTGCTTTAGAAATCGATGGATATGCTCACGAATATTCGGATATCCATAATCAGGATGCTCCAAAAAAACTACACATCCATTCTTTGGCTATAATAGTATTAAGGTTTACAGATTATCAAATTCTAGTTGATATAGAAGAAATTATAAGAGCATTAAAATTTCAGGTACAACTTTTATCAAGAAACGCGTATGTCGTTTGATAGAATAAAAGAGAAATTATCAATTCTGGCAGATGCTGCCAAGTACGATGTTTCCTGCTCCAGCAGCGGTAGCAAAAGAGCAAATGATAGAAAGGGGCTGGGAAATACTACGCAAAGTGGAATTTGCCACAGCTATACAGAGGACGGTCGTTGTGTTTCTTTACTTAAAATTCTTTTGACTAACCACTGCATTTTTGACTGTGCATATTGCATAACCAGAAAAAGTAATGATATTAAAAGAGCAGCTTTTAAGATTCAGGAAGTTGTAGATTTGACTATTCATTTTTATCGTAGAAATTATATAGAAGGTCTATTTCTAAGTTCAGGTATTTTTAAAAGTCCTGATTACACTATGGAACGTTTAGTTTCTGTAGCAAAAAAACTACGTCAAGAAGAAAATTTTAATGGTTATATTCATCTCAAATCCATTCCTGGTGCCAGTGATGAACTTATGTATGAGGCTGGACTATATGCTGATAGACTAAGCGTTAATATAGAAATTCCAACTATTTCGGGTCTAAAATTATTGGCTCCGGATAAAAAGCATGAAGATTTCTTAAAACCGATGAAAAAAGTAAAAAATGAAATCATTAAATACAAGGCTGAACGTAAAATTTTAAAAAGTACACCTACCTATGCTCCTTCCGGGCAGAGTACTCAGATGATTATAGGAGCTACCGGAGAGAGTGACCGAGATATTATGTATTCTGCAACACATTATTATAAAGAGTACAATATGCGAAGAGTTTATTATTCTGGTTATATCCCAATCACAGAAGATAGTCGACTTCCTGGTCCTGAAACTCAGGTCCCTATTCTCAGAGAAAACAGATTGTATCAAACAGACTGGCTCCTGAGATTTTATGGCTTCTCTGTGGCTGAGCTACTAAATGAAACATACCAGAATCTTGACTTAGAAATTGATCCAAAATTAAGCTGGGCACTACGTAATCTTCATTTTTTTCCTGTTGATATCAATAATGCAGATAAAAAAATGCTTGCTCGTATACCAGGTATCGGTATGCAATCCGTTTCAAAAATCATACAAGCAAGAAAATTCAGAAAACTAGACTGGACACACCTTAAAGCAATAGGTATCGCCATGAACCGCGCCTCTTACTTTATTATTTGTAATTCTAGAGAATTCTACAGTAAGGATCTTACCCCAACAATGCTAAAACAAAAAATTTTGAAATCATCAAAGAGTAAACATAGGGCTCTTTTCAACAATCAATTAAGCCTTTTTTCTTAACAGTATGAATCAACAACACACAATATTAAAATATGACGGAAGTTTTGATGGATTTTTATGCTGTGTATTTGCTGTTTTTGAACAAAAATTATTACATCCAATTATTAGAAAAGAAAGTGAAATTGATCAGGAATTATTCACTACTACAGAAATCATTGTTACCGAACACTTAAAAGCACAAAGAGTATGGAAAAGTTTTAAAACTAAAATTTCGAAGCGACAACATACTAACCTTTTTAAAGCATTTCTTAGTGAAATTAAAGGAGTAGAAAATACCCTTTTAAAATACATTCAATATATTTTTCAACAGCACAAAACTACTGCCATTAATTATAGTAACAAAGATATTCTTACAATTAATCAAGTTGCTAAAATGGTTGGAAGAGAAAAACATAGAATGGAAGCTTTTGTAAGATTTCAATTGACAAAGGATAATATCTATGTTGCTACTGTATCTCCTGACTTTAATGTCCTCCCCTTAATTACGTCACATTTTAAGGATCGTTATGCGGATCAAAAATGGTTAATTTTTGACACAAAAAGAAACTATGGAATTTATTACAATCTACGAATAGTAGAAATTATTACTTTTGATTCTTTTACTACGATAGATGCAGATCACTACAATGAAAAGGAAATTGATTTTCAAAAACTATGGAATGTATATTACCAACATGTGAATATAGAATCCAGAAAAAACACCAAGCTGCACCTACAACATCTACCAAAGCGGTATTGGAAATATTTGACAGAAAAAATTGATATCTAAAATAAAATGCTAAATTTGGCGTTAATAACCCATATAACTATATCAATTATGAAAAAATTATTTTTAGGAGCTCTTGCTCTAACGTTAGCAGTATCAGTTTATTCTTGTAAAGAAACTGCAAAAGATGCAGAAAATGCTGCAACGGATGCTGTAGAATCAGCTGAAGAAGCATCAGAAGCTGTAGCAGAAAAAATGGAAGAAGTTGCAGAAGAAGCAACAGACGCTGTAACTAGCGCACCTACTTTTGAAGATCCTGCGGTACAAGCTTATGTAGATTCTTACGAAGCGTATTTTGCAGAATACAAAAAAGCAGCTGAAAGCAAAGACATGACTGCTTTTGCAGCTCTTAGCACAAAAGGTTCAGAACTTGGAACTAAAGCACAAGAAATTTCTGGAAAACTTACTCCAGAAAGTGCTCAGAAATTAACTGAATATATGACAGCTAAGTCTCAGGAAATGCAAGAACTTTCTAAGTTATTTACTAACTAGATTTTAGCGTAAAATATTAAATATTTATTAGAAAAAAGAGGCTGTCTAAAAAGTAATTTAGGCAGTCTTTTTATTTTGTATATTTTCAGATTTTAATTGTTGATTGTAAATTTTAGCGAAGATTTATGGGATTTTATAAAAGCAAGTTAGCTTTTATA
>NZ_BAABCW010000013.1:0-128297 GCF_039539305.1 Aquimarina addita
TCTTTGATAGCTTCCAAAGCAACCTTTGCTTTGAATGCAGAACTAAATTTTCTTCTCGATTTTTTCATATGTACAGTTTTAAATTTACAATTTAAATAGCTGTCTTAAAAATGGGGAGTATTATACTAATTCTTAAAGATTTAGGTATGTCCACAGAGGCTATTGAAGTAGCAAAAAGAGGACTTGCACTTTCTAAAAAGGCAAAAAATAATGATTTTATTTTACTTAATGAAGGATTAATTGCAGGCACAAAAAAGTAGGCTCTTAAATACCCTGAAAACAGTATACATTAAAGCCACTTCAAAACTAGTTTTGAAGTGGCTTTAAAGGTTGAAACGTTAAATTATTTATACTCTTAATTCAATTCAAATAATGTCTGTAGTAAGAACATTCTTTTATAACTTCTTTCATAAATTGAGTATCTGCATATTGTTTTGATAAGATTTCAAAATAAGAAGAATGATCACCGCAGAATTCGAGATGTTGATCGTTATAATCTCCATATATATTGTAACAGGGATGAATTTTTGCAAGCATAAATGTTGATTTTGCCTTGATTTCTTCATTACTACTAGTGTTTTGTGCCAATTTATAATAGGCATCAGCATGCTGCATACTGCTATAATCATCTAATTGATCTAGTTGAGTATCATAATAGAAAAGCTCATAACGCTCATCATTATATATATAATTTAATGCACCGGGGAACCATCCACGTTCGCTCAAATTATACCATGCATTACCCAGCATATAATAATATTCGCCCGCTTTATCAGGATTCCTTTGTGCTGCTGCTTCTATTTTGAGTAACGTTTTAGCAAGCAGTAATTTATTATCGTGATGATATTCATCTGTAATTACTTTTCCAGTAAAAAAATGGGAATACTTTTGAGCTATAAGATCGTTTTGTTCTTCAAATGGTACATCAAAAAACTCTCGTATCGCTCCAGAAAAAATCATGCTCCTTATTCCATCATCATAATAATCGCTTTGCTTTTCTATAGATTGATACTGGGCGATGGCTTGTTCTAACTGATTAGAACGAAAAAACATAGTTCCTCTCATCTCGTATATATAATCCTGAGGATTTTTAGGAGGTAGTAATGATAAGATATGATTTTCGAAATCAGTTTTATCAGGAATATCCAGAAACTGCTGAAAAGCTTCGATCGATTTTTCTAATACATAATGTCGTTGTACTAAATTACTTTTTTCTTGTGACATCAATATTGCAAGAATTTCGTTTTGATTACTTTTATATACCAATGCTACATGGTTTATAAAAAAATCATAACAATTATTATCAATATGCTTGTTTTTTTGCGTTTCAATATATAATTGATTTAGTTCATTTCGATCAATCTGCTCATTGATTGTTAATACTTTAGAAATAAACACTAACCGCTGTGCCTGAGCAAAATATCTGGACTGCTCTGAAATTTCAGCTAAAATCGCTCTTGCACTTTGCATTTCTCCTTGATATATACTAAGAAATCCCTTATGAATTTTCCACAAATCCATGTTTTTTGTCGTATTTATGTTTAATTGATTGCTTACGATAGTTTCTAGTCTATTTATATATTTAGTATCAAATCTATTGTTAGTAAGGTAATCATAGTGGTCTGATACGATTGTAGATTTTATAATAAAAAGATCGTGCTGTAGTTGTTCTGCAATTCTCATTATTATCAATTCTAAATATGAAGAATCCGGATTCATATTAGCTAAGCGTTCTGCTTCCACAAGTTCACTACTACTATTATAAAAAGTATTAAAAAAACGAAATACTTCCTGATTTTCTTTTTGCAGGTGATAGCTTATCGCATTTGATTTTTCTGTTTTTGACAATAATAGTCGTATACTGGATGCACAGGTTTCTCGTCTGTCTGGCAATTCTTTATATACTTCTAAAAAAGAGGAGATACTCTTTTCAAATTCTTTTAGATTATATAAAACACCTGCTTTCTGCTCTAATGAGCGATAAAAAATATAATTGGATTTTTTATCATCAACCAGGTATGAATCAAAAACTTTTAAAGCTTCTTCATTTTTTCCCAGATAATGACATAGACGTATGATCTGAAATGCGTATCTATTTTTAATAAAACGATCCTTCTCCTTAGCATATAACTCAAAAGCTTCTACTAACAATTCTTCTTTATCGAGAGCATCAGGATTTTCACTTTCACCCTGATACCAAGAATTATAGGTTTCTTTTCCAGATTGTACTCGTTGATTTCTTTTTGCAAATAATAAATAGTTCAAAAAAATATTCCTTTTATCTGAACCAATCTTTTTAAAACGATCTTTGTATTGTGTATTTTTTCCTGAGATAATTTCTTTAATATCCACCACTGTTGATGTATATATTAATGATTTTAGTTCTTTAGCGGTAAAACTATTGGTAAAATATTCCTCCCACTCTGTAATGTTTCTATCTGTTATTTCTTCCTTTTCTTTATCACAAAAAAGATACTCCGGACAATATAAGAAAGACGATAAGGTAGGATCTGTCAATATTTTACTATCCAAAATCTTAAAATATTCATCTTCATAAATCCAATCTCCACCTCCACAATATAGAGGAGAATCTATACTGTTGTATCCATAAACTCCTGTGAGTAAAAACACATAACTTATACACGAGATGATTTTAATAAAAAGATAATGAAATCGTTTCTTATTACGAGTTGTACTGATTAAAAGTTGATTACTCATATTACTTAGCTATTTTATTTAAAGAATCGCTTCCTAATAAGGTTACTAATTCAGAATTTATATGGTAATAGATTACCTTATATGTTTCCTGAGAGGAGGCATCTCTTACTTTTTTTGCTAACATCTCTAAATCTTTTTCTGAAGGTTGTTCTAAGCGAATTTTATCCCCTTCAGAAAGGAATGTCGTTTTTAAGAATGTAGCTTGGTTAGGTTCATAGAATCCATTTTTAGATGTGAAATTTTGCATCAGATCTTTTTCCGTCACATCATTAATCAATCCTAAAAAAGAATTATTTCTAAAAACTACTGCCCAAGAAAATGTCGGAAATGCTACATCGTATACTAATGGATACTCACCTAAGGTATCAATATACTTCTCTACTTCTGCCACTGATAGTATCGAATTTTGTTCCTCTAATTTAAAAACTGTTCCCGTATTATAAAACATAATCACTCCACGATCTACAGGAGGTACACCTGTTTTATTTTTATACTTGATCTGATGCAGCCTTATGGTAGCTGTAATTAATGGGTTTTTTAGTTCCATAAAAGCTTTAGAGGCTTTAATCTGATTAATAAAATCAAAATACGCTTCCTTAGTTCCCACTGTCCAGTCACAATCAAACTGTATTTCTTTTATAGAAAATTGACCATTGAGGTGTGTGGCATAAATACGTTTAATTTTTTCTGACACATTACTACTTAAGTGCTTAATATCCTCTGGAGTATTTACTTTTTCGAATACATTATTTGTAATAAAGATAACAGGAACAATATCTTGTATACC
Organism: Aquimarina addita; assembly: GCF_039539305.1. Lineage (NCBI taxonomy): Bacteria > Pseudomonadati > Bacteroidota > Flavobacteriia > Flavobacteriales > Flavobacteriaceae > Aquimarina > Aquimarina addita. The sequence continues at coordinate 3,506 of NZ_BAABCW010000013.1, forward strand.
TGTCATATCTGTTTCAGTAAATTGTATGGTAGCTTTGGGGTATGCTCTATTATCTTCCGCTACCCAGGAAACATCAAAAAACTTAATATATAACTTAGAGGCATTTACGTTTTTAAGAATTGATCTCTCCTCTTCATTAAGTGCAAAATTAGTTTTCCAATGATAAAAACTGATTTCTTTTTGAATAGAATCATCACATGAAATCATGGAAACAAATAAAATTAGCATACTACTAATTTTGTAAAATTTTTTTTTTAATTGTATCATATATATGCTACGTTGATATTCATCACTATAAAAAGTATACACTAGTAAGACTACATGGATTCCTGACTTAAAACAATGTTCAAAACCATAGTTTTTTGATGATCAATTAATGCTTCGTTCCACACATACACTATTTTTCTAATAATAACACTAAGCATAACTGAATCCATATCTGTTTGAAAAATAACACTTTTAAAACAGTTAATTAGCCTTAAAAACTAAAAAAAGAAAATAACATCGTATTCTTTTTATTTAATTGACTTTACAATAAAAATCAGGTAACTAAGGGGTTTTCAGAAAAAAAACTCTTAGTTTTTTATTGATTTGCTTATTTTAGGATCATATTTAAAAAACTAATATTCCTTTATGTTTAGAACCTAACAATAGAAGTATTTTTTTTTTACTCATCACATATTATTTTAAATTCAACAAAAGAAATAAAATCAAAGTATTCATGGATATCACTTATCAATATAAACAGCCTTCTGCAGTTACAATAGAAAATGATAAAAGTGATATATTTTTATCACATTACAACGAATCTTTTGAAGAAAAAGAGGTTCCTTGTTGTATCTGGGGCAAGCTTTAATCCAAAAGAAATAAAAAAACTTAAGGATATCTGGTTAACGGCGTATGCGCTAAAAAATCCGAGTAAATCGATTGACGCCATTATATCAAATCAAAAAAAACGAAACTGGTCAAAACTCCCCATACGTTGGGAATGGTCTGTAAGACGAGGATATTCTGATGATAGAAAATACAGCTGGGCTATTCTAAAGCAAAGCTTTATACAAAAAGGAATTGAGGAGATAGATTTTTCTCAAAACAAATATCTGGATCATATTTTATATAATAGAGAGTTCATTATTGCAGATACCAGTCATTGGTTTTATAGAGGTGGATATTTACAGGAACCTATATACCTCAACCTAATTCTGAACACATTCGCTTATCTTTCAGATATAGAAGCTAGTGAAACAAAATCTATTTTAGAAGCAGTAAAATATAGTGTAGCACATCTATTACCTCTTAATAAAGCAGGTTATCTCTTTCTTACATTAAGTTTATTTTGCAACAAAACGCCTATCCGTGCTGGCGCATTTGATTGGTTATCCTTACTTATAGACACTAAATATCTCGATATCAAAGAATTTACAGCAACTTCTACTAAAATAATTACAAACGATGAAAATCCTATCCCCATGGCCCGAATTATAGAACAGTTTGATCGTTTGTTACAGATGCAAAGTGAACATATTGATGTTTTATATCAGGTAATTGAAGCAAGTTTAGTTCAAATAAATCTTCAAAATTTACCTAAAGGTTTTAGTAAAATGCTTCATTATTATTATGAAGTACTACAAGTTGTAAATAATCCTATTCCTAAAAATATTATTGCAAAACTGGAAGCTATGACACAAATAAATGCTGTTAAAAAAGAATCAAAAAAAATAATGAGTTTATACGAATCATAAAATTTATAAATTTGATTTATACAAATATAAGATAGATGACCCATGAGGAAGTTATATTGTTTATGCTCGAAAATGAGTATTGGATAATCAAAAGAGATAACTTACTTACAAAAGAACTCAGCAATATTATAAGTAATAAAAAGTATGTGCAAGGCTTTATGAATAGTGCGCTGAATTCTAAATCAGAAAAAGCCATCACTGCAGCTGTGACTATGTATTGGCTTTGTTATGAAAGGATAGATCTCGAAAAAGAATTTAATAAACTAATAATTTCTCCATATCATAAAAGTCATCAAACCTTAATTAAGCACCTTCAGGACAAGCTTAAGTATCCATCTTCAGTCAACTATATTAAAATAGCATTGACATCAAATTTTGATTATTTACAATACACATATTCAGAAGATGGAGTAATTGCAAAATGGTTTAGTCATGCGTTACTTGCAATTAATACAAAAGCATCAATAGACTTAATAAAAGAATTTACACAATCAGAAAACCTTGAAATAAATGAGGAAATGAAATATAGATTGAGCAAAATAACAACATCTAATTAAACCTGATTGTTATTCATAACATTTCAACCTCCCAATTCCACAGTTCGGTATAATTGAATTTTACCACACCTGTATTTATAAGATTTTTGAAATATCAATCAAATTTATAAATACATGAGATCATTACTATCAACAATTTTAGTATTCACAACAGCTTTTTTTTATGCACAAACTAAGATTTCCGGAAATATTAAGGATGCTTCCGGCATTCCAATTGCAGGAGCAAATGTTTATCTAGATGGCACGTATGATGGATCCTCATCTAATGATACTGGAGCATTCATATTCTATACAGAGGAAACAGAACAACAAACACTCATTATTTCTTTTCTTTCTTTTGAAAATTTTACACTGACCGCCGATGTCGCCACTATGAAGGCATTAGAAATAAAACTAAGAGAAGATGTCAATTCTTTGGGAAGTGTAATGCTTAATGCTGGTTCTTTTGCGGCTGGTGATAATAGTGAAGCATCAGTGCTAAAACCGCTCGATATTGTCACAACGGCTGGAGCTGCCGGAGATTATATAGGAGCTTTTCAAACACTACCAGGTACATCTACCGTAGCAGAAGACGGAAGGCTTTTTGTACGAGGTGGTGATGCCGATGAAGCCAATGTATATATTGATGGACTCCGTGTTTTTCAACCGTATAATGCGACTGCTAATAATATTCCGACAAGAGGTCGTTTTTCTCCTTTTCTCTTTAAAGGGACTACGTTTTCTACTGGTGGTTATTCTGCAGAATATGGAGATGCTTTATCAAGTGTATTGTTATTAAATACAATTGACCAACCTGATCAGGAAAAAACAGAGTTTCAGGTAATTAATGTAGGCCTTGGAATGGGAAATACCCAAAAATGGAAAAATAATTCACTAAGTATCAATGCCTTTTATTCAAATCTAAAACCTTATCAGGAAATAATCTCTCAACGTGTGGATTGGATTAAGCCCTTTGAATCTTTATCCGGAGAGGCTGTTTACAGACATCAGTTTAAAAATGGATTACTTAAGGTATACGGAGGGCTGAATTACACCAATTTTCAATTGATACAAGAAGATATTAATACACCAGAGGGATTCAATTTTGAACTGACCAATAGAAATCTATATATGAATGCTTCTTATAAAGGAGATTTAGGAAATGACTGGTCAATTAATACAGGAGCTAGTATTGCTAATGATGATAGTGATATTATTATTTCAGAAACAGATGTAGATGATATGGATAACAGTGTCCATCTAAAAGTAAAGGTAAGAAAGCGATTCAGCAACCGTTTTAAACTAAGTTTTGGAGTAGAACAATTTCTCGGTGATTTTACTGAAGATGTAGACAGTCCTGACTTTGAAACGTTTCATACATCCTATCAAAATAATAGTACAGCTACATTTGCAGAAAGCAGCATATTTTTTAATAAGAAACTGGCAATGAAAATTGGTGTTCGGGGAACACATAACCAATTATTGGAATCTACAAAAATAGCTCCACGAGTTTCTCTGGCGTATAAAACTTCAGAAACATCTCAGGTATCCTTTGCTTATGGTGATTTCTATCAGACACCACAACAAGAAATTCTTAAATATACCACTCTCTTAGATCCAAAAAAATCATCTCATTACCTCTTTAACTATCTATTTCAGCATAAAGGCAGAACGTTAAGAGCTGAAGCATATTACAAAAAATATGATCAGTTGGTAAAATATAATACAAGTATGCCAATGTTTGATAGCGACTATATGAGTTCTGGTGATGGGTATGCAACTGGTTTAGATCTCTATTGGCGAGACAATACATCAATTAAAAATCTGGAATACTGGACTAGCTATTCATATCTGGATACGGAGCGAGATTATCAAAATTTTACAGAAAGTGCAACCCCTAATTTTGCCACAGCCCACAATATATCTTTTGTAAGTAAATATTGGATCAAAGATTGGAAATCCATGGTGGGTGCCACCTATAATTTTGCATCCGGACGACCCTATGATGATCCAAACACAACGACATTTATGGATAAAAAGACAAAAGCTTATCAGGCATTAAATATGAATTGGGCATATCTAATAAGTCCACAAAAAGTTCTCTTTTTCTCAGTATCCAATGTATTAGGTACAGATAATATATTTAACTATCAATATGCTAATACTCCTAATGCTACAGGAAACTTTGACCGACAAACCATAAGACCTGCTGCAGATCGCTTTTTTATTGTAGGATTCTTCTGGACGATCAGTGATGACAAAACGGATAATCAATTAGACAATTTATAATACAACTCATCCTATTAAACCTACAACTCAGTCACAGAAATTAGAAAAACACTATAAATCCACCGAATTTTATACCATCAAATTAAAACTATAGAAATTATGAAAATGATTATTACCGTACTAGCTTTTTTAGTAATTACAACAACACAAGCACAAACGAATTATGAAAAAGGAATGACTAAAGCTTTTGAATTTTGGAAAAACCAAAAAACCGATGAAGCCGCTAATCTTTTTGAGCGGATCGCTAAAGCCGAAAAAGAAAATTGGTTACCTTATTATTGCGCTGCTCAAGTACATATAGTAAAAACTTTTAATAGCAAGGATGGAAAAGAAATCTTATCGAGATTAGAGCAAGCACAAAACTACTTAAATGAAGCAAAAACATTTTCTAAAAATAATGCAGAAATAACAATTATGGAAGCCATGTTAAACTCAGCTTATGTAATTTATGATGGGCAAGCATACGGAATGACACATTCTCCAAAGGTGGAAGCCTTATATCAAAAAGCAAAAGCTATAGAACCAGAAAATCCCAGAGCTATTTTATATCACGCTGAATGGCAAATGGGAGCAGCAAAATTTTGGGGTAAAGATCCTAAAGCCTTTTGTCCTGAAATAGAAAAAGCTATATTGTATTTTGAAAAAGAATCCTCTGATATACCTTTTTATCCTCAATGGGGAAAAGATCAGATAGCCAGAGTTCAAAAAAATTGTCAATAATACTGCTACTGCACCAGTAACATTAAATCACCGTATGAAAACCCTAAAAGATATAAAGTTTGTTGTTACAGTTTCATTGCTTGTATCCTTTGTCATTGCAATCTTTTCTTTAATGAGCAACGGATTTAATTTTGAAAAAATAACAACAGTAACATGGTGGGGAATTAATTTTATGTATTCATTTTCCTTAACCTATATCAATACACTATATTTTAGGCTTATCAACTATAAATTTGAATGGAAAAATAAAGGATTAAAAAGAGTCTTTGTTGGTGCCGGTGGTTCCATTTTTATAACCATTGTTGGTTTCGCTATCTGTAACTTCATAACACAAGTAGTCATTCTTGAACAACAAACGGTAACAGAATTTTTATCAGATCAATCTGTAAAAAACTATCTCTTCCCACTATTGTTTACGACTATAATTTCTTTATTCTTTCATGCGATGTATTTTTATAAAGCGCTACAAGAAAATAAAGTTACGGAGCAAAAAATCATTGCAGGAACGGCTTCTGCTAAATTTGCAGCGCTAAAAAATCAATTAGATCCACATTTTTTATTTAATAGTCTTAATGTATTGACTTCTCTTATTGAAGAAAATCCTAAAATGGCTCAGAAGTTTACCACTTCATTATCAAAAGTGTATCGATATGTGCTCGAGCAAAAAGCAAAGGAATTAATCACAGTAGATGAAGAATTAAGATTTGCTAAGACCTATATGACATTATTAAAACTAAGGTTTGAAGATAGTATCATTTTTGACATCCCAGAGCATTCTACAAATCCAGAGGCAAAAGTAGTACCACTTTCACTTCAGATTTTATTAGAAAATAGTGTAAAACATAATATCGTGATGCCTAATCAACCATTACACATTAAAATCTATGAAGATAATGGTTTTCTTATGGTCGAAAATAACTTACAGCCAAAAAAGATAGTGAAGCAAAGTAGCGGTGTGGGCTTAGGAAATGTAAAACAACGATATGAATTACTGACTAAAAAGGAATTTTCTGTTTATAAAACAGATACTGCCTTTATAGCAAAGCTCCCAATATTAACAAAAAAAGTAACAGCGATCAATATGAACGCATCAGCAACCATAGAAATCACAAAAGATCTCAAATACAAACGTGCAAAAGAACGTGTTAAGAAAATAAAGGAATTCTATATCAACTTAATCACCTTTTGTATTGTAATTCCTTTTTTAATATTTATTAACTACAGAACATCATTTGACTTTCCTTGGGTTTTATTTCCAATTGGAGGATGGGGAATTGGTTTGCTTTTTAATTATATAGAAGCATTTGATCATCACCCTATATTTGGAAAAGATTGGGAAAAGAGAAAAATAAAAAAATATATGGAGGCTTCTAAAAGAAAAAATTATGAATGATCATAAAAAAAGAAAAGCTTACGAAAAAGCTAAAAAGCAAGTTGAACAAGAAAAAAGGTTCTACTCTCATCTTACCGTTTATATTATTATTAATTGCATCATCATTTTTTTCAGAATTAAAGCTGAAGGAATGCTTAGCGCTAATTTTGGAGATGAAGGTTTTAAAAACTGGGTGGATATGAATATACTTATAACACCTTTATTTTGGGGAATAGGGTTATTATGTCACGGTTTATGGGTATTCAAAAGAAAAAAGATTATCAGCAGGTGGTTTAATACAACAATTTTTAGCGAAGATTGGGAAAAACGCAAGATAGAAGAATTCATGAATAAGGATGATTTCTAAAAAGTACAAAACTACTATTATGAAAGATTTTGAAGAACAAAAAAGATATGAATATGCTAAAGCACGTATTCATGAATTAAAGAAATTTTACAACCATGTATTCATTTATATTAGCATAGTTGGATTATTAGCTGGATTAAATTATTATACCAATCAATGGGAAAATCTTTGGTTCTCCTGGACAGCCATTGGCTGGGGAATCGGTGTTGCCTTTCATGCTATAAAAGCCTTTAAAATTAATCCAATATTTGATAAAGACTGGGAAGAACGTAAAATCAGAAAATATATGGAAGATGATGAGGATAAAGAATTATGGGAGTAAATGAAAACACACAAAAATATTGAGTACAAAATAGTAAATCAGAAAACAGAAATTAAAACATTGAAGCTAAGAAAATGAATGTATTAATTATAGAGGACGAAAAACCTTCAGCAAGGAGACTAAAAAGAATGCTTGAAGAATTAGATATTAAAGTTGACACTATGTTACATTCTGTCACTGAATCCATTGAATGGTTTAGTAAAAATGAACACCCTGATTTGATCTTTTTGGATATTCAATTAAGTGATGGGCTGTCATTCGAAATATTTGATACAGTTACTATTAAAAGTGCTATAATTTTTACCACAGCTTATGATGAATATGCCTTAAAAGCATTTAAGCTTAATAGTATTGATTATCTCCTGAAACCGATTGATGATGAAGAACTGGAGGCAGCTATACAGAAGTATAAAAAACAACAACCTGCTAAACAACAGATTCAGGTAGATTTTGAAGATATTAAAAAATTGTTGGTGAACCCGATAGACAGGACTTATAAAAAACGGTTTACTGCTAGAGTGGGACAACATCTTAAAATTTTCTCAGTAGAAGAAATAGAATGTTTTTATTCTGAAAATAAGGGTACTTATCTGCATACAAAAGAGAATAGAAACTATCTTATTGATAATACATTAGAAGCACTGGAGGATGAACTAAACCCTCAACAATTTTACCGAGTAAGTCGTAAATTTTTCATCAATATCAATGCAATTGAAGATATCATTTCTTATACTAATTCGAGATTACAAATAAAATTAAATCATTTTAATGAGCAAGAAATTATTGTCGCACGAGAACGGGTTAAAGATTTTAAGGAATGGTTAGAATAACACTGTTTTTAAAATAAATGTCTCGGGTGATTTAGTGATAAGATTGAGTGTTGAATAATGAAGAAATCAGATTTTATAGCAGAATTAAGGTTTCAAGCTACGGAAAAAGGTGGAAGAAAAGAGTATGTCACCTCCGGTTATAGACCTCATATTGAATTTGAAAATTATCCGGAATATTTAACTTCCGGTCAACAGACTTATATCGGAACTGATTTTGTACTCCCTGGAGAAACAGTATTTGCTAAAATTGAGATTTTAAGTACCAAATACTTTACTAAACGTTTATATATTAATATGAAATTTAAGTTCAGTGAAGGGAGTCATACTATAGGTTATGGTACGATAATCAAAATAAACAATAAAAGCCTTATGACTGATCCTAACATTAACCAGGCATCTATAAATCTAAATTTTATCCATCAGATATTATGGACCGCTTACAATCAGATTTTGGACAAAATTACCATAAAGCTTTTTCTGAACTTCAAAAGTTAATCATATCGCATGAGTCTTTTAGAAATAATCGCATCATAAGAGCAATCATTTATTTAGGAAATAAAGATATTGTACAATTAGAAAAACATATAAAACAAGCCAAAACAGATTGGAGAGATATCCTCTTATGGGCAGAATATGATAACAAAGAAAATCGTCTGGGAGATTTTAATAATAAATTCGGGAAAGAAAAATAAAAATAACAAGCAATAAGAATCGACTCAGTGCAAAATTATAAAATAGCGCTTTTTTATTAAATTGATCAACTATACTAGGGTGGCGCTATTTAAAAAAATAAGATAAAAAAGTTTTGATTAAGTATTTAGAAATTAAATGTATTTTTAATCTCAGACTGATAATAGTTCAAGTGTTAGTAACAGATTAAAATACAAAACAAATTGAATTTAGATAACAAGTTAATATTCTTCTTTAGTGCATTAGGAGCTTTTAATAGTATTATACTAAGCATTTACTTTTTATTTTTCTGCAAGCCTACAAATAAATCCAATTATTTTTTAGGAGGATTATTAGCCGTATTAAGCATTCGAGTTTGGAAATCATTATTCTTTTATTTTAACCCAGAACTTTCAAAAATTTATTTGCAGATTGGATTATCTGCTTGCTTTTTTATTGGACCATTTTTATACTTTTATAGTAGGTCTAAAATTGAGGGATCGGATCAGTCTAACAGGTCATTTTACATTCAGATGACTGTCTTAACAATCACTATTTTTGGAGTTGGTGTTCTATATCCATACCAGAAAAATGTAGCGCTTTGGCATCACTATTTTATTAGAATAATTAATTATCAATGGTTCGTATATATTATAGTATCATTGTTTTTCGTGAGAGGTACTTTAAAAAAACTTATAACGCCAAAAGAAAAATTGAATTATAATGAAGTTTGGCTGATAAGTGTCTTTTTTGGTGTATTTATCATTTGGTTTACTTATTTCACTTCGAGTTATACTTCTTATATTTTAGGTGCGTTTTCTTTCTCCTTTGTGTTTTACTTATCAGGATTACTTCTTTTTCGTAAAAGAAAACAAGACTTTATAGTATCAGTCAAGAAAGAAAAATATGCTAATATTAAAATTGAAGAAAATGAAGCGAACAGACTTTTAGAAAAAATTGAGTTCACCTTAACTAAAGAAGAATTGTATAAAAACCCTAATCTTACCTTATCCATATTTGCTAAAAAAATAAATATACGTCCCCAATTATTATCACAACTGCTTAATGATAATTTAAATAAAAGCTTTTCGCAATTTATAAACGAGTATAGAATAGAAGAAGCTAAACATCTCTTAATGACAAATACCAATCTTAAAATTGATATAATTGCTGAAAAAAGCGGGTTTAACTCTAATAGTACATTTTATACTGCATTTAAGAAGGTAACCAATACTACACCAGCTAAATACATACAAAAATAAAATCCTGTTTTCAAACTCCTGATATATACATCAGGAGTTTTATAGTATAATTCTTGACTGATTTTATAGAAAACCCTAAGTATACTTGTTGTTTAAATTAGTTCTAATAAACAATGATAAATTACTTATGAGACATTTTCTTTTATTAATCAGCTTCTTATTATGGAATACTTTAGTTTTTACACAAAGTGAAGAATCTCAAATAAAAAGCACAATTATGAATTATATACATGGTACTTCTTATAACCAATCTGCACTGATTGAAAAAGCATTTTATTCTAATGCTAATCTTTATTTAGAAAATAAAAACAAAACACTCTGGATTGTCCCTGCCAAAGAATATATAGGCTGGTATAAAAATAAAAAAGAAGGAGAATTTACCGGAAGGATAGGAAACATTATATCGATCGATAATTTTGCCGGAATTGCTACCGCAAAAGCAGAAATTATTATCCCCGAGAGCGGTTTAAGATATGTTGATTTATTTCTATTAAAAAAAATTGAAAACAATTGGAAAATTATTAGCAAATCTGCCGGTAGTGAAGAAAGTAATCAAACAGGAGACAAAGTACTGTTTATAGTATCAAATGCATCATTCTACGGCAAATCTGATATTCCTACAGGTAATAGCTTCTCTGAAATAGTGAATGCATATGACACTTTTAAAAAAGCAGGCTATACCGTGGATTTTGTCAGCCCAAAAGGAGGAAGCATCCCTTTAGCTTATATAAATACATCCGATCCATTACAAAAGAAGTATGTATACAATCAAGACTTGATGTATGGATTAAAAAACACAAAAAAACCAACAGAAATAAAGGCAGAAAACTATAAAGCTGTTCACTATATTGGAGGTGGGAGTGCAATGTATGGCGTCCCTGAAAATAAAGATATTCAAAAAATATCAATGACAATTTACGAAAAATATAATGGGATTATATCTTCTGTATGCCATGGAACAGCAGGAATTGTAAATTTAAAAACTAAAGATGGAAAATACCTTTACATCAATAAAATAGTGAATGGATATCCCGATTCATTTGAAAATGAAGAAGCAGCATATTTTAAACATTGGCCTTTTTTAATTCAAAAAACTATAGAAGAAAGAGGCGGTATTTTTGAATTTTCAAAAAGAAATACTTCTCAGGTAGCGGTACAAGGAAATCTGATAACCGGACAGAATTATTTATCATCTAAAGATGTTGTATTAAAAATAATAGAACAGCTAGACAATCAAAAAAAGCATCACAAATAAGGAAATGTATAGTTAGGATTTAAGTTACCAAAATGAGTGGTTAGCAATTCTATTGAAAATACCAGAGCAAAAATTAAACTCAGAATACCTTTCACTCACTGAATACTCGTTACAACTCACTGAAAGCACGCATCAATAATGAATGTATGATTTTAAAATTTTTAATTTTAACACATAACAATATTACTAATTTAAAAATTTCAAAATGAAAAAGTTTTTAACGATATTATCAATATCACTGTTCTTATTTAGCTGTAGTGATTCTGATGAAAGCGACTCTGATGATGATTCGATGGAAGAAGTAACTGTAGATATCTCTTCAGTTGTTCAGGATGCATTTTACTCAGATAATGGTGTTACGGTAACTGTAGAGGATGAATTAATCACTATAACAAGTACTGGTTTACCTGATCATAAAACCCCATACTGGGATATAGAAAATCAAGCACACGAATTATATGAGCCGTTCCCTACATATCTAATTACTAATGATATTTATTATAATGATGATGAATTAGGAAGATTGATCAGTACTGATGATGATGGCAATGCCATTATTACTTATCAAAATAATATGAACACATTAATGACTGCTTTTGATTATACCATGGAAATTCCTACAACACCATCAGAAGCTGAAAATAAAGAAGAGACTGATCTTGGAGTAATCGGTTTAGCGTTAAATGGAGTTCCTATTTACAATAATTTTGAAGGTAGAGATGTACTTGGTGTAGTTGCTATGAGCACATTTGACGCAGCAGGTGCGCATCCCGGACCAAATACTGATTATCATTATCATACAGCTGCACAACTAAGTATTTATGAAGAGAATGATGGAAGCACCTACCCTACCATAAACGATTCCAAATTGATTGGTTTCTTAAGAGATGGCTTCCCTATTTACGGACGACAGGAAGAAGATGGTTCTTATCCTGATGATTTAGATGAAAACGGTGGCCACACAGGAGCTACAACAGAATTTCCAGATGAGATTTATCATTACCACTGTAGCAATGAGAATTACTTAGATTCTGGTTGGTATGTTTTAAAATCAGGTGCCTATCACGGTACTCCCGGGATTAGTTCTGGAAACTAAATGCTAATTAACTTGATAGAAAAGTATCTGTGATGCTATCAAACATAGATACTTTTCTTAATATGCATAAGCTTTAACAAGCAAAAAAAATCATTAAATGCATTATGATTTATTATAAATATATAATACATTCTACGCTGATCAAACACCATATTTATTCTATCAGCATTATTTTTTGTGTGTTAACCACATTTTACTCCTGTAATAATGTTAACAATGAAACAAGCACTATAAAAGAGAATATAAACATAAAAACACCATCAGAACAAAAATTCGATTATTCTATTGATATTTCTAAAATTCCAAAAGATACCATAACTGCATCAGATCATGATTTCTCAATTAAAAATGGTCTTTTTTATTTTAAAAATCAACAATTTTCGGGTATTTTAAAAAAGTATCATCCCAGAGTTAAAATGACTGCATATATTTCTGTTCATAAAGGAAAGCGGCACGGAGCTTATCATAGTTTTTACGATAACGGAAATATTTTTGAAACCAAACAATATAAATACAATCGTGTAACTGGAAAACATAATATATACTGGAAAAGCGGAATTTTAAAATCAGATTACTGGTATCACGATGGCAAAATGGAAGGAACTCAAAAAAAGTGGTATGCAGATGGTTCACCTTTTAGTGTTTTTAATTATAAAAACGGAAAACGTGAAGGTATTCAAAAGGCCTGGAGAGCCTCTGGAAAACTACATATTAATAATGAAATTAAAAATGGTAAGACCTATGGTCTAAATAGAGCTTCGTTATGCTATAATGTCAAAAAACAAAAACCAGTTATTATAGGATATACAAAAAAACAAACGGAAAATAGGAATTAATCTAACTTTTGTAGAAAAAGAAAGATACACCCAAATTTAACACTTTGTCTGACCTGAGGGCATATGTTATAATTTATAAATACATCAATTTACTTATAAATACCTATCTAATTAATGAAAAATGACCTCGAACGATGTTTCCATCCTTTAAATCCACATGAAACCAATATTCTGAAGAGGTTACTTGTCTCCCTTGATAAGTTCCATCCCATCCCCGATCATTCGCTGACATTTGTTTCAACAATTTACCATATCGATCATAAATAAATGTAGAAGCTAATGGGTAATTTTCTATACCTACAATGTGCCAATAGTCATGAAAGCCATCCTCATTAGGTGTAAAATACTGAGGGTATTCTAAAAAAAGAAATGACTTTGAATCCTCGCCACAATCATATGGTCCCCTAACATAAAAAGTATAGACACCTCCTGATAAATTCTGGAATGTATTACTACTCTGATATGTTATTCCATCCAGAGAATATTCATAATCACCGGCAGTAGTAGTGATCACAGTTATCATATTGTTTTCTTCTATTATATTTTCAATCTGAGGAGTTAGAATAGATGCAAGCGTGATCGTTTTAATATTAGAACACCCATTACTATTAGTAATCTCCACGGTATAGGAACCTGCTGTATTTGCCTCAATTTTCTGGATAGTCTCACCCGTACTCCATACATAAGAGGCATCAGCAATAGTTGCATCCAGTACAATTGAAGTACCCTCGCAAAAAACAAGCTGCTCGTCATTTACAACAGGTGCAGCTAATAATTCTAACGAAACTGGGGTTCTCGAGTCAGATACACAAGCTACGAGAGCAGAGGAAGCTTCAGCATAAAATGTTCCTGATACAGCACTGGAATAGCCAACAGTATTAGAAGCAATCAAATTGCCTCCAATGGCGCTATCATACCAATTAACAGTTACATCCTCAGGAACTTCTACAAAAATAAATGGTGAAACATTTTCACACCTTATTTCATTTCCATTGCTAATAGGAGGGTCTGGTTTCTCTACAATTAGTATCTCAAAAATTTCTGACAATGAACTACAAGAAGTATTATTCAGATTAATTGCATCTTCTGCAACGTTAACTCTATAAGAGATTGAATTTGTTATCAATGGAGTTGAATATATCGATGAGTTCTCTCCGGTTATATTTACCCAATTAATTCCATCCGTGCTTTGTTGCCACTGATAGGCATGAGATGAGTAAATTGAAAAATCCGGAGTTGCCATTAACTGCAATTGGACAGGTATATCTTCTTCACAAATAATTTTTGCATCATCATTTTGTGTATCTGTAATTGTAATAGCATCCCCACAAGTCCTAAAGGTAATATCATCAATTGCCAGATCATTACCACATCCACCTTCACTATTATTAATCATTTTTAGAATCACAGAACTTTGTCCGGAAACGGTTTGAAATACAAGTCCGTATTGTCGCCACAATGCAGAAGAAGTAGAAGCGATCACTCCTGTATCACCAGAAGCTAATAGCACGGTATCTGTATTATCCCAAATTTGAAAATTTACTACTACCGGAATTTCCGGAGCACAGCCTGAAAAATCAGGTAATAAATTTATTAACCAAGAAGAAAATTCATAGGAGGTATTTTCGCAAAGACCAGTTACCGTTCTTTTATAAAATTCGCCTGCGGTAAAATCCGCATTAAAAATAAGACTTCGGCCATCTACATCACCTGGGGTATGATCTGGGGTATTATGCCATTCGAAATAATCAGTGAAACTGGAAATAGTATATTGCCCGTCAAAAGGTCTACCACTTACATATTGATATGTTGTCCTTCCGGCTGGCAATGCTGGTCCATCCACAGTACCAGTTCCAAAAGTTTCCATAAAAATAGGCGCTCCTTTATTTCCACTACAAAACCCTAATTGAGCTCTTGCTTTTGTATAAAAAATGCAAAAAAAGATACAAGTTAATATTCCAGTAATCCTGCGTATTCTCATAATTTTTAAAATATGATTTTAGATTACCATTATCTATATGAACTGAATATATTATATCAATTCAAAACCTCTTAATACTCCCAACGTCTTTTTTCGTTTAGTTCTTCTTCCGCTTCCAGTACATCCTGCGGAATAACCTTTAGAAATGATGGATGTTGCTCGATTGCATATTCTAATTTCTCGACAATTTCAGCTATAGTATCATTATCGTAATCAATGTCTAGTGCTTTTTTAATCACCATAGACTGTAGAATTCCTTTCTTTTTAATAACCACTCCTTTTTTATCAAAAGATCTTCTAAATCCGTCTATGACTATAGGGATCACAATGGGCTTATATTTTTTAATAATATGAGCAGTACCTTTTCGAATTGGTTTAAAAGGTTTAGTCGTTCCTTGTGGAAAAGTGATAACCCAACCATCATCCAGAGCTCTGGAAATATTAGTAATATCACTCATTTTAACCTGTCTATTGATATCTTCTCCTTTGGATCTCCATGTTCTTTCTACTGTAATCGCTCCCGCATATGAAAGTAATTTAGCTAAAAAACCAGCATTCATAGTCTCTTTTGCTGCTACATAGTACAAGTTAAGCTTAGGGTTCCACAAATAGCCTACATTCTTAATTGAATCTACTCTCCCACTCAAACTTGCATTAAATACATGAAACATAGCCACAACATCCGCAAAATAGGTCTGGTGATTAGAAACAAATAATACATTATTGTCAGGAAGATCTTTAAAAATCTCGCTTCCCTCAATTTTTAACTCATTGAACCCGCGATAACGCCTATGGGTTAACCCTCCCATAATACGAATAAGCCATTTTTTAAAAATTAGTGTATGTCCAAAAGGATTTCTCTTAAACAATCCCATAAATAATTTAGTTTACTATTCCTCCGTACACTATAAATGCCGGATAATTACTATTCAGTTTTTTATTCTATCAGAATCTATTTACACTGCTAAATATTAGTCTGGTAAAGTCAATATCGCCTAAGATATTAGGTCATTTTCATGAAAAAATAGATTGCCAATATACAAAATCATACATCCATAGCCTCCTTTAAAAACACTTTAAGTTCACTAAGCATCATGGCAGTTGCTCCCCAAACTGTATAACCGCCTAACTGAAAGGATGGTACTTCTATATTTGCAGCATATGATGTTGATAATTTTTTTGAAGTTACATTCTTTTCGTTTAATAATTCCTTTAATGGCACCTCTATTACCTTTGCTACTTCTTCTTCTTGTAATATAAAATCAAGTACTCCTTTAGATATACCAAGAAAAGGATGTACCCAAAAATTAGATGGTGGTACATATACTTTTGTTAGCTTTTTGATCACCTCAATTTTTTCCTTGGTAATTCCTATTTCTTCCCAGGTTTCTCTTAGAGCTGCTGTTTGATAAGTATCATCAAATGTTTCCACTTTTCCGCCTGGCAGCGCAATTTGACCAGAATGCACACCTTCATATACTGGTCTTAAAATCAAAGCAATATGCGTTTCTTCATTCTTTGGATAGCATAACATCATAACCGCTGCATTTCTGGGATATTGCTCAGAAATCTTAATCGTGTCTAATGCTCTTTTTCTAATCTCAGGTGCCATTATAAAATGAGAAGACTCTCCTGGTATTGACATTTTCTTTATTTTTGGAATTAAATTTTTAAATGTTTCAAATGTCATTTACCAAAGTATTAATATATAGTGTAATCAGTATTTTTATTATTTCTAGTTGTGAAGATACACAATCTAAAAAAAATAAACAGAAAATTACAAAAAATGAAGATAGTGTTTTAGTGAAAAAAACAAGCGAAAAAAAGAATATATCTCCCTCAAAATCAGAAACAGGAAAGAAGAGTTCCGCAACTGATACACTTCTAAAACCATTTCAATTATCAAATGAAAATGCCAGAGAATTTTTGCTTCAATATGGAAAAGAAAACCCAGAGACTCTCGTGCGGATCACTACAAGATATGGTGATATTGACATACAATTATATGAGCAATCTCCCTTACATCGTGCCAACTTTATATACTTAGTTAAACAAAATTATTTTGATGAAACTTTTTTTTACAGAGTAGCCAAAGGTTTTGTTATTCAAGGTGGAAATAGTGATCGTAACGAAATGGCTCAAAAACGTTTTGAAATTGGTGATTATACATTACCACAAGAACCCATAACAGGACTAAAACATACGCGGGGTGCAGTTGCTTTATCTAAACAATGGGTGGACAATCCATCTAATCGTTCTAATCCCTATGAATTTTTTATTGTAGTGGCTAAAAAAGGAGCCTACCATCTGGATGGTGAACATACTATTTTTGGCAAAGTAGTTAAAGGAATGAATGTGGCAGATAAAATATCAAATGTTCCTGTAGATGGCAGCGAATGGCCTAAACAGAATATATTCATTAAAGCATTCGTCCTCAAGTAAATACTCAACAAACTACCTGTTTATAAAGATACAAACTATTAGAAAAAAAGACTGCTTTATATACACAATCCTTATTCTGCCCAAGACCAATACACAGTTTGAATCAAACAGATCACAAATTAAATGGTTTGTGTATAATAACTATAATCTTTTAAAATTGTATCTATAAATTGTCGATCGTATAAGTCGGATTTTATTTCTAACACTTCTTCAACTCTGTTTCGTAACATCGTAAGTGTTCTAAAATCATTTGTTTTTTTTGCTATCAGATAAGTTTCTTTAATAATCCTAACGTCTTTATCCGTTAGTTTAGAAACCGTAAGAAATGAAGGTTGATAAAGATCCTCGACCTCTTCAAGAATTGTATGAGATATCTTTACTTTTTGTTTAGTTGTGATAACTACAGTTCCCGCTGCCGCATCTCCTAATCGCTGATGTTTTTCAGAAAATAAAATACTCAAAATTCCAATAGATCCCATAAACATCCAGATATCAACTAAACGTAATGTCCAACGAATTAAATAATTACTCCAATGTACCGGTAAACCATCTACTTTTACAACACGAATCTTTAATAACATTTTACCTACCGTTCTTCCATTAAAAATCATGTGCATCACCAGTGAATAAAACATGACTGGTAAGAAAAGTAAGGATTGCAGACCAAAAACAGTCCATGCATCACTAAAAACATAACCTAGTGCTTCTGTGATAATACTCACAATATAAACATATAACCAAATAAGAAAAAAGTCAATAAAAAAGGCTAACATCCTTTCTCCTATGCTAACCGTTTTATAAGCCAGATTTACATTTTGTGCAGTATTGATTGCTAAATTTGCCATTTACAAGTAAGTGATTATCTTTATCAAAAAAATTAATAGATGCGAGAAGCAGCTTTTGTGAAGCAAAATAAGGAAAAATGGGTAGCTTTTGAACAAGCAATTACAGAAAATTTCAGAATAAACCCAGATGATCTTGCGGATTACTATATCCAACTCACTAATGACCTTGCTTACGCACAAACGTATTACCCTGATAGCAAAACTTTATTATATTTAAACTCTATCGCCTCTCAGGCACATCAGAAAATATATATTAATAAAAAAGAAAACAAGAATAGAATTATTGAATTTTGGAAAACAGAATTTCCTTTATTCTTTTATCAATATCATAAAACCTTATTATATACCTTTATTCTGTTTGGAGTTGCTTGCTGTATCGGTATCATCTCTGCAATAAATGATGCTTCATTTTTGCGGTTAATTCTTGGGGATTCTTATGTTAATGAGACTTTAAACAACATCGATCAGGGAGATCCTACAGCAATTTATAAAAGCGGGAGTATGGTTGGCTCTTTTCTAGGTATAACTATAAATAATATCAGAGTTGCTTTGCTGGCATATGCCTTTGGAGTAATTACATCTATAGGGACAGGATATATTTTATTTAGTAATGGTGTAATGCTAGGTGCTTTTATGACGTTCTTTTACACAAAAGGATTACTATTTGAAGCTTCAAAATCTGTCTGGTTACACGGCACCATAGAAATATCTGTAATTGTAATCGCAGGTTGTGCAGGGTTAGTAATGGGAAATAGTATATTATTTCCAAAAACATTTTCCAGAAGAGTCTCGTTTATGAAAGGTGCTAAAGACGGTCTAAAAATTGTGATTAGCACGATCCCTTTCTTTATTGTTGCAGGATTTATCGAAGGGTTTATCACCAGATACTCTAATATGCCCGTTTGGCTAGCCATGTTTATTATTTTTAGTTCACTGGCATTGATCATTTTTTATTATATCTTATACCCAATATATTTAAATAAAACGCATGCAAAATAAATATATAGAACTAAAACAACGAAGAGATCTAGGCGGTATTATATCAACTTACTTCGATTTTTTTAAATATAATTTAAAAAGTTTCACAAACATCTTTATTAGTTACAATGGTATTTTTATATTTCTGTTACTTGGAGTAAGCTATCTTTTAGTTACAGGATTTATTGGTATGGCTAATGCCAGTTCAGGATTAAGTAATACAACAGAAGATGAATCATTGATGTACATAGGATTTGGTTTTTTACTCTTTTTTGTAATATTTATTGCCGTTGCAGCACTTAATTACAGCCTCGCTTCTGCTTATTTGATAACTTATAATAAAGAACGAAAAATTATCACTGATAAAAAGCAAGTTTGGGCAGTAGTGAATAAAAATATTGGTAAAATAATTGTTTTTATTCTTCTACTTGTTGTCATTTATATTGGAGTCTCTATCGTAAACATGATTATCGGAATCATTCCGCTTATAGGGTTTTTCGCCAATCTGATCGTTGGTTTTGCTGTCACTGCATGGTTTGGTGTTTCATTTATGGTTATGTTAAATGAAAATAAGAATGCCTCTAATGCTTTTGGAGAAGGCTGGAATCTGGTAGTAGGTAGCTTCTGGAAGAGTGTCTTAGTTAATTTAGTTCTTGGGTTTTTAGTCGGAATTCTGTTATTACAATTTATGCTTGTTCCTGGAATTCTAATTGGTGTATATTCTTTTCATTTAGTCGATACTAACATTAATATTGGTGAATCTGCTGTAGCTAAAATCATATATATTATAAGTACCTGTATTTTTTTAGTTATTTTTACGTATTCACAATCTTTATCTCAATTCATTAATGGAATTTTGTATTTTTCTCTACATGAAGGAAAATATAATATTTATACTCAGGAAAGAATAAATCAAATTGGTTCAGGTGATTAAAAAATACTTTTATTTGCTATACTTTATAAGTATAGCTTTCATACATTTCCCTATCCTCGCACAACAAGATTCATTGACTGTGGATATTGATGCCAGTGAAATCGTAATACAGGATTTTTCTACTAATCTAAATGAAAAATATAGTGGTAATGAATTTAATTACCATACTACAGAAGGTGAAGCACAGAACTTTCTTGCACGCGGAATTTTATGGCTATTACAAGGACTTCACAACATTTTTGGTATAGATGTTCATCCTGGATTTGCTAAACTAATAGAGATGATCATTTATATTATCTTAATTTCTGCTACTATTTATTTCTTAATCAAATTATTAATTGGTAAAGATGCCGTATCATTTTTCAGAAAAAAGAATACACTGGTAGCTCCTATTCATAGTACAGAAGAACATATAGATACGATTGATCTAAACGAATTAATTAAAAATGCACTACAAGAAAAAAATTATAGATTAGCAATACGGTATATGTATTTAAAAGCGCTACAAGAATTATCAATTAAAAATTTAATTACCTATCATTTTGAAAAAACAAATACCGACTATAAAAGAGAAATTGATGATGTATCGATTAGACAAAATTTTAATAGAATATCATACTTATATGATTATATCTGGTATGGAGAATTTGAATTAAATGAGCAAGGATATACTAACGCCAAAGAGTCGTTCGATCAGTTGAGTATAAAAATTAAAAATATTGGATAAAAGATCTAGAAATATACTCATCCTATTAGGTTTTGCCTTAATAGTTATAATAAGTACAGAGTTGTTAAGGCCACAACCTATAAACTGGGATACCAGTTATACATCTGCTGCTACAATTCCGTTTGGTGGGTATATCTTATATGAAGAATTAAAGGACCAGGAAGACAAGGAAATAACAAAAATTTCCAAAAACCCATATGAATTCTTAAATGACTCTCTGGATTATCAAAATTCTGTATATCTATTCATTAATTCAGGATTTGATTTTGACAAACGATCCTATGAAAAACTAATAACGTTTGTTGAACAAGGAAACTCGGTATTCATTGCTGGTACAAGATACGGATCTGTCTTTAGGGACTCACTAAATATTGAAACGGAAACTGAATATCAATTCACTGAAGAAGAAATCACCCCTACTTTCTTTACAAAATCTATATCACTGGATACTATACCTTCTTTTAAAAAAGGTATATACAAAACTGTTTTTAAAAGTTTTGATACCACGAGCACCACCGTTTTGAGTTATTATAAGAATGAAGAAGAAGCATTAAATCAAGTAAATTTTATAAAAATAAAAAAGGGAGCAGGCAGTTTGTATCTAAATACTTTACCTGAAGCTTTTTCTAATTATTATATGCTAGATGGCAATGAAGTATATGCAGCGACATCTCTATCATTTATCAAGGATAATTCTATGATTTATTGGGATGATTATCTAAAAGACGGGCGACAAATTATTGATTCACCTATGCGGTTTATATTAAATCAAGTATCCTTACAATGGGCATACTATGTTTTAATAATCGGATTACTACTTTTTGTTATTTTTAGAGGAAAAAGAGAGCAGCGTATTATACCAGTCATAGAACCTCTGGAAAACTCGTCTATAGAATTTACCAAAACTATTGGAGACCTTTATTTCCAATATAAAGATTACAGTAATATTATATCAAAAAAGATCAATTACTTCCTGGAAAGAACACGAAGCACCTATTACCTCAATACTAACGAATTAAATCCTCAGTTTATTGAAAAACTGGCAGTAAAAAGCAACCATTCATTACAAGAAACCGAAGAACTGATCAATTATATACGCCAGCTCAAAGAAAAGACTACACATAGTGAGGCAGACTTGATTACCTTAAATAAAAAAATAGAAGCATTTACATTATAGATATAGATTATGGAAGAAAATAATGAGCATCCAATAGAATTTAATAACAGAATCGACCTAAAAAATCTTCAGGAAGCTGTACAACAGATTAAAGATGAATTAAGCAAGATAATCATTGGTCAGCAAGATATGATTGAACTTTTGATCATATCGATTCTTGCAGATGGTCATTCATTGATTGAAGGAGTACCCGGAGTAGCAAAAACAGTAACTGCTAAGTTATTGGCTAAAACTCTGAACGTTAACTTTAGCAGGATTCAGTTTACACCGGATTTGATGCCTAGTGATATTCTGGGAACTTCTATTTTTAATGTAAAGACTTCAGAGTTCGAATTTAAAAAAGGCCCCATATTTTCTAATATTGTATTGATTGATGAAATTAACCGGGCTCCTGCAAAAACACAAGCAGCAATGTTTGAGGTTATGGCAGAACGTCAAATCACAATTGATGGAATTCAAAATAAGATGCAAGCACCTTTTTTAGTATTTGCAACCCAAAACCCTATCGAACAAGAAGGTACCTATGCGCTTCCTGAAGCACAGTTAGATAGATTTCTTTTTAAAATAAATGTAGGCTATCCTTCTGTAGAGGAAGAAGTGAAAATTCTGGAAGGTCATCATCAAAGAAAAAATACAGTGGCTACAGAAATGATTGAGCCTATTCTTAATGCACAACAAATTGCCGAATATCAGGATATTATTAAAAGTATACTAATCGAAGATAATCTATTAAAATATATAGCCTCTATAGTTACTAACACACGTAACAATGGAAATCTATATCTGGGAGCATCTCCAAGAGCATCAATCGCTATTATGAATGCCTCAAAAGCTTTAGCAGCTATCAATGGTCGTGATTTTGTAACTCCTGATGATATCAAAAAAATAGCTACTTCTGTACTAAGGCATCGCATTATATTAACACCAGAACGTGAGATGGAAGGATTTACTGCAGACAAAGCAGTAGTGCAAATAATAGAAACTATAGAAATTCCCAGATAGTGAAAGCTTTTTTGAAAAGTATATATATCAAAAACCTGTTTTTTATCGCATTTTTCTCAATAGCGACACTGTTTGTTATTTCCTTTTTCTTCAATAATGTATTCGGGATCGCTAAATTATTCTTATTGATCCTCATTGTTGTTTTTATTTTTGACATTTTACTATTATATATAAATAAATTAGGAACACAAGCGACCAGAGTCTTACCCGAAAAACTATCTAATGGTGATGAAAACAATATAGAAATCATAATTACTAACAGGTACCAGTTTAGAAGTAAAGTACATATTATTGATGAACTACCAATCCAGTTTCAATATCGAGACTTTCAGATAGCGACTACTCTAAAAGCTTCACAAAAAAAGAAAATCAATTATACTGTAAGACCTACAGAACGAGGAGAATTTCATTTTGGGAATCTAAACATTTTTACCTCCTCCCCTATTGGTTTAATTGCCAGAAGACAACAATTTTCTACAGAGGTTTCCGTTCCTAACTATCCATCTTTTTTACAACTAAAAAAATATGAGTTCATCGCTTTTACTAATAAATTAAAACTCTATGGACTTAAAAAGATAAGACGTATCGGCCATACACTAGAATTTGAACAGATCAAAGAATATGTAGCTGGTGATGATATCCGCAATATCAATTGGAAAGCAACTGCTAAGAGTAACCATTTAATGGTTAATCAATATCAGGACGAAAAATCTCAACCTATTTATTCTGTGATCGATACAGGAAGGGTGATGAAAATGCCATTTAAAGAATTGAGCTTATTAGATTATGCTATTAATGCTACACTTGTAATCTCTAACATTGCCATAAAAAAACAAGACAAAGCAGGCATGTTTACATTTTCGCGCAAAGTAGAAAATACAGTCGTTGCGCAAAGAAGAAAGAGCCAGATGAATCTGATTCTGGAAACATTATATAATATAAATACAGATTTTGCAGAATCTGACTTTGCAAGACTATATATTGATGTCAAACGTAGTATTTCTCATAGGAGTTTATTATTACTATATACTAATTTTGAAACACTGGATGCATTACATAGGCAGCTAAGATATCTACAAGCAATTGCAAAAACACACTTGTTAGTTATTATATTTTTTGAAAACACAGAATTACAGCATATTCTGGAACAACCGGCAGTTTCTACCAGACAAATTTTTGAAAAGACAATTGCAGAAAAGTTCGTTTATGAAAAAAAGATGATTGTTAATGAATTAAATAAACACGGTATCCATTCTATATTGACAGCTCCAGAAGACTTAACAGTAAATACCATAAACAAATATCTGGAGATCAAAGCAAGAGGCCTGTTATAAAATACTATCAGGTATTCAACCTCTAAAATTGTAGTTTATAATGCCCATTGCATAAATTATTTTCTTTGTTGTATATTGCTCTATAAAATAAGCTACTTAAATTACAGTAATAATCGTCAATAAATACCGAATAAAGGCTTAGAAGAAGAATGTAGATTAACAGATAAAATACTTAACCTGTTTAAAATAACCCCTAAATATTAATTCCTATGAAAAAACTATTTTTATTTTTTTTACTCATCGTCTTTGGCACCTCTATACAAGCTCAAAGTGATGATTTTGATGGCGTTTCAATTACAGTTACTGCAACTAATGCAAAGGAGTCTGATGCCAAAGTACGCTTTATGCTATATACACAAAGTAACTTTGACAAAAAAGAAGCTTTACAATCTGCAAGAGCTAAAGTTGTTAACGGAAAATCCGTTGTAATATTCAGTAACGTTAAACCTGGTGATTATGCCATTTTGTGTTATGAAGATGCTAATAACAATGTGATTATAGACAAAAAAGAAGATGGAACTCCAAAAGAAAAAACAGGAGCTTCTAATAATAGAAGTCAAAATGGTTCATCTACCTGGAACAATGCTAAATTCAGTGTAGGATCAGAAAATATTGAACTTGAGATAAACCTATAAGACATACCTACATAAGAGATCAAAAGTCCTGCTATTTTATAACAGGACTTTTTTTAGTCTCATTAATAACAAAGATTAATGAGTAGCTTAGTTCATAATTGTCAACAGATATACTATCAAATTTTTTTTATTTTAAACTTATAGCTCCATTCTTAAAGCAAACCTTTTTATTTAAACAAACCCATAGTATGTAATTTACAATTCATCCTATTTTTTCTACAGTTGAGAATTAAAGATTAAAATACCCTTAACTTTTATTAGATATTTGATTTATCAAAAAAAACTAATAAAATCAAACGTATGAAAACTTTACTCTTATTTTTTGCCCTTACTCTAATCAATCTCACTACTAATGCTCAAAAAAGTGATAAAGCTACAATAACTGTTACCGTACCTAATGTCTCAGGATCAGATGGACACGTGCTTTTTTCTCTTTATGATGAGACTACCTTTATGACACCATCACCTATACAAAGACGTAAAAGTGAAATTACAAATGGTATCGCTAAAATTACATTTACTAATGTCCCTGCCGGAGTTTATGGGATTACCTGTATACATGACCGCAATGATAACAAAAGAATGGATTTTGATGTTAACGGGATGCCTACAGAAAGCTACGGCGTTTCTAATAATAACATGAGCTATGGGCCACCTGTATGGAGTGATGCTAAATTTGAAATAAGCACAGAAGAATTAGCAATAGAGATTAGACTGTAATATAACTTTTCAAATGAATTACCTCAATCCAAGGATATGAGGTATCAAAAATAAGACCGCTACGCTATTAGAATCAGGAAACAAGACTTCTATATCCTGATTCTATACACTACACTCTAAACAGATCCTCGAGGAATTCTAATGATTACATCAAATAATTAATACATCTTTTGGTTCTCCGGGCTGGTTCTATTTAATAAAATATCATCTGACCATAGATGTGAAAAGATTAATTCCCTCAATAATACAATAGATAAAATAAATTTTTAGCATATTCTTAATAAATTTCATCAATAGCTTTTCTATTTTTGTGTTCCTAAATAAAGAATATGACCATAACACAATTACGCTATGTATTAGCTGTTGCAGAACATCAAAATTTCACAAAAGCTGCTCAAAAGACATTTGTTACACAGCCTACTTTAAGTATGCAAATTCAGAAATTAGAAGATGAATTAGATATTCTGATTTTTGACAGAGGTAAAAAACCTATAGAATTAACAGAAATAGGAAAAAGGCTGGTGCAACAAGCTCGAAACATTGTAAATGAAAGTGAACGTATTCAGGATATTGTTGATCAACAAAAAGGGTTTATCGGTGGTGAATTTAAATTGGGTGTGATCCCCACAGTGATGCCAACTTTATTACCAATGTTTCTCAATAATTTTATTAAAAAATATCCAAAAGTTAAATTAAAAATTGAAGAACTAAATACAGAAGCGATTATAGAACGGTTACATGATGGACATCTAGATGCCGCAATTGCAGCAACACCGTTACAAAACGAAAGTATAAAAGAGCGTGTATTATATTATGAACCTTTTGTGGGGTACATTCCTCAAAGTCATCGCTTGAGCCAAAAGAATAAAATTGATATCACAGATTTAGATATTGATGATATGTTATTATTAGAAGATGGGCATTGCTTTAAAGATAGTATTATTAACTTATGCAAAACTAGAAAAAGCTATGAAGAAGATCATTTTCAGTTAGAGAGTGGAAGCTTTGAAACATTAGTAAAATTGGCTAACGAAGGATTGGGAATGACACTGCTACCCTATCTTCATACGCAGGATATTAGTGATAAAGAAAAAAGTAACCTCCATTATTTTAATGAACCCTCTCCGGCAAGAGAAGTAAGCCTAATTTTTAATAAAAGCGAACTAAAGATGCAAATAATTGAAGCTCTGCACAGCACCATAGCTGGCGTCATTAAGGGAGCAATTACATTTCAAAATGTTCAGATTATAAGTCCTGTATCCAAAATAAAAAGCGACTAAAAAGTCGCTTTTCTATTTCATTTTTTTAAATAAATTAAACACGGTAATAACTCCGGTTGATGTAAAGTTAACGATTGAATCCAAAGTTTTAATTCTTCAATCTCATGCGGTAGTAATCTATTTAGTGCTTTAATTACTTCCTTTGTAAAAAGATTAACATCAAAACTAACTTTTTTAAGTACCGTTTTGGTGTAATCAAACATTGCTCTAGCCATAAATTAATAGGTGTTTAGAATTGTTAGGTTTATTACTAATAATGGTAGGAATAATCTTACGTTTTTAAAGTTGTTTAATCTAATATAGTTAAAATATATATTTAATCGGTACTTTAACCCTTATTTAACTTAGTTAAAAATTGTTATCTTTTTTGCCGACATCTCTCAAGTAGCCTAATTTACTGCCTTTTCTCAACTCTTTTTTATCTTTTTATTGTGCCATAACAACTTTGACTCTTAACGAATCTTTTGTATCAATCACGAGATAATATAGTATACCTAGATACTCTACACTAATAAATTCGATATTTATAAAAATGCTGTTAAAAAATAAAAATTGAAAATAAAAGATGTACCATAGAGGTAAATAAGCCTAATAGTAACGCTCTAAAAAAATTAAACTATCATTACGTAAGCAAAGAAAATGTCTTAATTCAGATTAAGCTTACCTCCTCCTTCATTTAAAAAATTGAAGATTACGTTGATAGCTATCTATATAGATCCGTTTTCTACAGTAGATTTAAAATAAGCAGACCTATATTACTTTTTTAATCTTACCGTCCATTCAAAATTAAATGTAGATACAACTACACCTTCTTTATTAGTACCTATTGATTTCATCCAAAAGGTTTGTCCTTCTCCAGTTGCAATCGTTTTATCAAGAGCATCTTTAATCAGATGCCCATCATTACATACAAATGTAATTCTACCTGTCGCCTTTTTAGTAAATGAAGCATTATTATTGGCTACTAACATAGATATTTTTTTACCACTATCTTTAATTTGACCAATCATCATAGCGCCTGTAGCTAGTTCTGCTGCCATTCCCTGTACCGCCCAAAACATAGAGTTGAATGGATTCTGATTCATCCATCTATGTTTTACACTGACTGTACAACTAGTATTACTGATAGCACGTACCCTTACTCCGCATAGCCATGCAGATGGCAACTTAAACATAGTGAAGGCATTGAGTTTTCCTGGTGTTAGCATCATTATATATGAGTTTGATTTGTCTAATGTATTGAAAAAGTATGGACATACAAAACAAACTTAAAACATAAATAAATGTTAAAAAACAGTACTATGTTTTGCATAATACCTTTTTTTAAACATATATTTGCATAAGCAACTATTATATACTTTTTGAAAATGACAACAAATAATCATAATAATATCGCAACCTTTATGCATTTAAGCATATTCTCTAAATATTTTATTCCTTTTGGAAACTACATCATCCCCATTCTCTTATGGACGACCAATAAGGTAAAATCAGAATTTATTGATACCCATGGAAAAGAGGCTATCAATTTTCAATTAAGTATTCTATTATACACTATTATTCTGGGAACAATTTCTTTTCCATTTTTTATATTCAATATTTTGGGAGATGCAGGCAACTTTGATTTATTAAGTAATAATGGTCTAAATATTAATTTCTCTAGTGGAGGAGGTTTTAGAACATTAATAGGAGCCTCTTTTATCGGGATTATAAGTCTTATTGGTTTCTTTTTAGAAATTGTTTTTATCATCATCGCATCTTTAAAAGCTAATAAAGGTGAACTATATAAATATCCACTAACTATTAGATTTATTAAATAATCAAAATGAATTCATCAATCATCAATTTCATCATCAATCAGCAATCTGTACGTTATAGTCAGATTAAAAAAACGAACAGTTTAACTTTTTTAAAAATTCTAATTGTATGAAGATCGAAAACACAAAAGCGCAAATGCGCAAAGGTGTTCTGGAATATTGCATCCTTTCAATTCTTAGAGATGATGACGCTTATGTTGCGGAAATCCTAGGAACCCTCAAAGATGCTAAAATGCTTGTGGTAGAAGGTACTATTTATCCTTTACTCACCCGGCTTAAAAATGCAGGACTACTTAGTTATCGATGGGAAGAATCTACATCCGGTCCACCACGTAAATATTACGGACTCACAGAAACCGGAAAAATATTCCTTTCAGAATTAAATACTACCTGGGACGAATTACACAATGCAGTAACCCTGGTCACTAAACAAAAAACAAACAAAAATGAACAAGACAGTTAATATAAACCTAGCAGGTATATTTTTTCATATCGATGAAGATGCTTACTTAAAATTGCAGCGGTATCTTAAAGCAATAAAACGTTCATTTACCGATTCTCAGGGAAGCGATGAGATCATTGCAGATATAGAGGCACGTATAGCAGAAATTTTCAGTGAAAAAATAAAAGACGAAAAAGAAGTTATTGGCATTAAAGAGGTCGAAGAGGTAATCGCTATTATGGGACAACCTGAAGACTATAGAATTGATGAAGAAATTTTTGAAGACGAAGCCACAGCTTCAGAAAACTATACTAATAAAACTAAACAATTATTTAGAGATACTACTAATTCTTATGTAGGTGGTGTTAGCTCTGGCTTAGGACATTATCTTGGTCTTGATCCTATTTGGATTAGACTTACCTGGATTCTACTTACTATATTCTCCAGTGGGGCATTTATATTAATATATATTGCTTTCTGGATCTTTGTTCCAGAAGCAAAAACAACCGCCGACTTTCTCGCTATGAAGGGGGAAGCAATCAATATTAATACTATTGAAAAAAAAATTAAAGAAGGATTTAATGATGTTGCAGATAAAGTAAAAGATGTAGATTACAAGAAGTATGGTACTAAAATAAAAAGCGGATCCAGCAATTTTTTTGACACACTAGGTAGTGTATCTCTTACACTATTAAAGATTTTTACAAAAATAATCGGAGCCTTTATAATTATCCTATCAGGAATGACCTTAATAGCTCTTTTTATCGGACTATTTACCTTTGGAACTTTTGGATTCATAGAAACACCGATAACAGATTATATTGATGCTATAAATCATCCAAATGTACCATTATGGCTAGTTTCACTTTTGTTGTTTTTCCTGTTGGGAATTCCCAACTTCTTCTTTCTGTATCTCGGATTAAAAATAACATTCAACAATCTAAAATCTATTGGAACCACTGGTAAACTTAGTTTATTATCAATATGGGTATTATCAATAATTGGTGCTATCATTTTACTCATTAATGGAGCTACCCAAGAAGCTTATGACGCAATAGTTACAGAAGACCCTACAACATTAAGGGTTAACTCATCAGACACTCTTAACATCAAGATGATTGGAAATAACCAACATTCTCATCGCTCCTTTCAGGGAAACAATTTCAGAATTAAAAGGGACGAAAATGATAATAAGATATTACTAATTAAGGATATTGAAATTTTCATCACTGAAAATAAAGAAGACAGTATTGCAACAATTAGTATCAACAAAATGGCAGAAGGAAACAGTTATAGCAATGCAAAAGAGAGAGCTTCTGCAATACAATACATGTATGAAGTAAAAGGTAATTCTTTACTATTAAACAAATACGCCACAACAGATATTAAAAATAAGTATAATGATCAGGAAATAGAAATTACACTATCGATCCCAGAAGGAATGACCATAATGGCGGATGAAAACACATCCCACTTTAACAATTCCTGGAAAAGTAGCGAATATCTAAGCCTCCACGATAAAGAAGGGCATTATGTACAGTTGATAAATGGCGAATTTATTTGCAATACCTGCCCACAAGATGAATGGGAATACAAGGATTCTGAAGAGGAAGAAGATACTATACATATTAATATATACGATGATGATGAAGATGCTCATCTCAAAATAGATGAAGAAGGAGTACGTATCAAAAATGAAGAAATAGATATTAAAATAGACGAAAACGGAATAAAAATAAAAGCCGATAATTAACAATCAATCAAAAACAGCTTTTACTCCCTCTCTTTTTTAAATTGTAAAATAGAATCTGAGTAGGCGTATTAATTAACAAATTAAATCACTGTATCATGACAACACTCATTAAATTTTTAGTCACTCTTAGTCTTTCTGCTCTATGCTATTCTTGTAACTTCACTTTTGATGGAATCAAAGGAGAAGGAGAAGTTACCACAAGAGAGAAAACTATAAATAAAAATTTTAATACAATCAAATCCAGTAACGGCTTAGATGTTGTATTAACAAGCAAAAAGGACAAGAAAGTAGTTGTAGAAGCAAATGAAAACCTTCATTCGCACATAGAAGTATATGTTAAAGAAGAAGTATTACATATTACAGCTAATAAAAACATATATCAAGCCGACAAAAAGACTGTATACGTATCCTACGATATTCTAAACAAAATAGCGGCTACAAGTGGGTCAGAAATAACATCACTAGAATCAATAGTTCAAAAAAATCTTTCTATTAATGCAACAAGTGGTGCTAACATACACCTTGATGTAAAAGCAGAAACATTAACCTCATCTGCTACTAGCGGTGCAATACTGGAGTTATCAGGAAAAGTAAATAATCATAATGCAAAAGCGACCAGCGGTGCTAATACCAGTGCCGATAATTTATTAAGTATGGTATCAAAAGCAAAGGCAACCAGTGGTGCATCTATTAAAATTCATGCTAAAAATAAATTCACAGGAAACGCTACCAGTGGTGGTCACGTATTATATTACGGAAATCCTGCTTCTGTTTCAGAAAATGACAATTCTGGTGGGGTTGTTAAAAGAAGGTAATTCATTATCAGTAGTTATTTAATCAACCTTACCACATAATCCAACAACCAATACTGCCAGAAAATCTGTTTTTATTACCTATCATAGTTTGTTTAGTGTGTAGGTATTAAAACTTTTCTGGCAGTTTTTTTATTCTTATTGTTAGTTATCAACTTTAATTAGTATCCTTATATTTGTAAACTTTTAATCTATTTCTTTCTAAAATTTCAAAAAGGGTAGTCCTGACATATTGGAAAAAATAAGATTAGCTATCACAATCTTTACGCAGATTGAACAAACTATTTTCAATATATTGTTTTACCATAGATAGTTTGGGGTTGAAAACATCGTATTGCTACTAAAACTATATAACAAATGAGAACTTTATTCTTTTCTTTATTTTTACTCTTCATATCTCTGAATATATCCGCTCAAAAAGAAAAAATAAATGGAAATAAGATTGTAACCTCTGAGGTTAAAATGACAGATACTTTTCATACTATCGAAGTATACGATAATTTTGAAATATCCATTGATCAAGATAGTGATCATATGATAAATATAGAGACAGATAGCAACCTAATGGAATTTATTATTGCAGAGGTAGTTGACGGTGTTTTAAAAATAAAATCAGAGAAAGATATAAGGCGATCTAAAGCGTTGCACATTACAATTTCTTACGCTTCTGATTTACAAAGAATCGCTTTTTATGATAAAGTTACCGCTAAATCCATATCAGCACTTAAATCCTCAAATATTAGAGTGGAAGCACACGATAATACAGAAGTATTCTTATCTATAAATGCGGATAAAGTGACCAGTATCTTACACGGAAAATCTAATGCAGAACTCCACGTAAATTCAAAAAACACATTCTATCAGGTAAATGAGAATTCTGAATTGAAAGGAATAATTACAACAGATAGTTTAAAAATAGATTTGTATCAAAATGGATACGC
Organism: Aquimarina addita; assembly: GCF_039539305.1. Taxonomy (NCBI): domain Bacteria; kingdom Pseudomonadati; phylum Bacteroidota; class Flavobacteriia; order Flavobacteriales; family Flavobacteriaceae; genus Aquimarina; species Aquimarina addita. The sequence continues at coordinate 36,622 of NZ_BAABCW010000013.1, forward strand.
TAAACTAGAAGGAGATGTAAAATCTGCATTAATCAGAGCAGATAATGACGTAGACTTTTATGGTGAAAAATTAACTATTGATAAAGCCTCTATTGTAGCAGAAAAGAAGAGTGATTGTTATGTATTGGTTAAAAATGAAATTGACATTAGCGCTATAGATCAAACTGAAATTTACTTACTAGGGGAACCTATAATTAGCATAACGAGTTTCTTACACGAAGCTATTCTTTATAAGAAAAATATAGAATATACTCCCAGCAGATTAAAACTATAAATTTTTAGGTACTGATTTTGAAACAAAAAAAGAAACTCGTCAAATTTAAAAATTTGACGAGTTTCTTTTGTATATAAAATGCTAATATTTATGCAGAAACTTCTGCACTTGTCTCTATTGTTGCCAGATACCTTTCTGCATCCAGAGCAGCCATACAACCTGTACCTGCAGCAGTAATCGCTTGTCTGTAATCTTTATCCTGTACATCACCAGATGCAAATACTCCGGGGATGTTAGTATGGGTCGTTTTTGCCTTGGTAATAATATATCCGGTTTCGTCCATATCTATCTGCCCTTTAAAAACACTTGTATTAGGAGTATGACCGATGGCAATAAAGATACCTGTGATTGAGATTTCTTCTTTTTCACCTGTTTGATTATTTACCATCCGTAATCCTTCTACAACCTGCTCTCCTAACACCTCATCTACTTCTGTATTATACATTACTCTAATATTTGAAGTATTTTCTACTCGGTGCTGCATTGCTTTTGAAGCTCTCATATAATCTTTTCTTACTAACATAGTTACTGATGAACAAATATTAGCTAAGTAAGTTGCTTCTTCTGCAGCAGTATCTCCTGCTCCAACAATAGCAACATCCTGCCCCTTATAAAAAAAGCCATCACATACTGCACAGGCAGAAACTCCTCCTCCTCGTAAACGTTGTTCACTTGGTATCCCCAGATATTTTGCAGTAGCTCCAGTAGAAATAATGACACTCTCCGCTTCGATTTGTGTACTATTATCAACAGTCACTTTATGGATTCCTCCCTTTTCTGTATTAAAATCTACAGCAGTAACCATCCCAATACGAACTTCTGTACCAAAACGCTCTGCTTGTTGTTGTAATTGCACCATCATTGTAGGACCATCAATTCCTTCTGGGTACCCAGGAAAATTATCTACCTCTGTCGTTGTTGTTAATTGACCTCCAGGCTCCATACCTGTATACATAACAGGTTTAAGATCAGCTCTTGCTGCATATATTGCCGCAGTATACCCTGCAGGACCTGAACCTATAATCAGGCACTTTATTCTTTCTATTGTATCAGACATAATCTTTTCGTTTTATCTAGTGTAAAAGTAGCAAAATGAAGATAAAACTTACATAAAAGTTATTAAGAATTGTTATTAACCTATAGATGTACGTAATACCCCACAATCCATCCTTTAGAAGAATAACGACTTCACATTCAAAATTAATTAACAATCATTAAATAAAAATTAAAACTATTAAAAATAGTATCCATTTCTCATACTAACTAAAAGGTTTCTGTGTATAATTTAGACATCGCTTATAATGTTCTAATGTCTCTAATTTTATCTATTTTTGAAAATATTTTAATAAAAATGACCTTTTTTAATTTACTCGATATTTTAGGGACTATAGCTTTTGCTGTTTCTGGTGCTTTAAGTGCTATGAATAAAAAATTTGATGTTTTTGGAATCTTTATTATTGCCTTTGTAACTGCAATTGGCGGAGGTACATTAAGAGACATCCTTATAGGAAATACTCCTGTTTCCTGGATGCAACATACAATGAGTATTTACCTTATCGGAGTTATTACGAGCCTTTCTATCATCTTTAGAAACAAATTAAATTATCTTAAAAAATCTCTTTTCCTTTTTGACACTATTGGATTAGGTATTTTTACCATTACAGGAGTTGAAGCAGGAATCCAAGCAGGATTACTTCCTATAATTTCTATTGCATTAGGAACTATGACAGGTTGCTTCGGAGGAGTTATCCGGGATATTTTATGCACAGAAATCCCAGTAGTTTTCAGAAAAGAAATATATGCTACCGCTTCTATAGCAGGAGGTGTTTGTTTTATGACCTTGCACACACTCACAATACCAATCACTATTATTTATGTATCCACAATAGCACTCATCATCGTCATACGATTGATAGTAGTGAAATATAAAATTTCTCTACCTTATTTTGATATACAAAACAAAGAATAAACGCTATTATAATGTATCAGATACGTTAAACAGAAAGCTAATCACTTGCATTTTTTATTATACCTTTCCTTTAGCTAAATCAAATAACTTGTTTGTTCCTCTGGGTAAGCATCTTTAAGGATAAAACTAAATAAAATGAGCATTTAATTTACTTGCATGTAGTTACTTTTTGAATTATGTTCGCAACTTTAGAAATTACAAATTCACACTATGATCATAGAACCAAGAACACGCGGATTTATATGCCTGACAGCTCATCCAAAGGGATGCGAACAGAATGTACTAAACCAGATCAATTATATAAAAACCAAGGGAGCCATTGATGGCCCTAAAAAAGTATTAGTGATTGGTGCTTCTACAGGTTTTGGGCTTGCTTCAAGAATTACAAGTGCCTTTGGTTCTGAGGCAGCTACCATAGGTGTGTTTTTAGAAAAACCTCCTACTCCGGGAAGACCTGCTTCTGCCGGATGGTACAACACCGTAGCTTTCGAAAATAAAGCACACGAGGCAGGACTCTATGCAAAAAGTATTAACGGTGATGCTTTTTCTAATGAAATCCGAGCAAAAACTATTGATCTCATAAAAAAAGATTTAGGACAAATTGACCTCGTCATTTATAGTTTAGCTTCTCCAGTGCGTGTACATCCAGAAACCGGAACAAAATATAAATCTGTTTTAAAACCTATTGATAGATCTTTTTCTAATAAAACGGTAGATTTTCATACTGGAAAGGTTTCAGAAATATCTATTGAACCTGCTACTGGTGATGATATAGAGAATACCGTTACCGTAATGGGAGGAGATGATTGGCAGTTATGGATTGATGCGTTAAAAAAAGAAGCATTACTTGCTCCACAATTTCAGACAATCGCTTATTCATACATTGGTCCTAAACTTACCGAACCGGTGTATAGGAAAGGAACTATTGGTCGTGCCAAAGACCATCTGGAAGCAACAGCCTTTAAAATTACAGATACACTTAAAGATATTAATGGAAAAGCGTATGTATCTGTAAACAAAGCACTGGTAACTCAAGCTAGTTCTGCTATCCCCGTAATTCCTTTATATATTTCTCTTTTGTATAAAATCATGAAAGAAAAGGAGATTCATGAAGGATGTATAGAACAAATCCAACGATTATTTAAAGAGCGATTATATACCGGTAAACAAATTGACACAGATCCAGAAGGCAGAATCCGTATTGATGATTGGGAAATGCGGGAAGATGTGCAGGCTGCCATTAAAGAATTGTGGGAAAATGCAACTACAGAAACATTACCTTCTATAGGAGATTTACAAGGATACCATACTGATTTTTTTAATTTATTTGGTTTTAAAGTGCCTGGTGTTGATTATGATCAAGACGTCGATGAAATGCTAGAAATTCCAGAATTACAATAATCTATACGTAGTAAAGTCAAAGGAAATACAGTATAGCTATCAAAGATTAAAATTAAAAGAACCTTAATGAAAAAAATTATTGTTTTACTTGCGATATTTTTTACTATCCCATCTTTTGGACAGGATAGTAAAAAAATAAATTTGATAGATTATATTAAAGAAATTCAGGTTTGGGAAAAAGAAAACAGTACCATGTCTATGTCATTTTGGATCCCTGGAAGTTATTGGAAAATTGCAATGCAGGATAATCCTCAGGTTCCTGAAGAAATTATTTATCAATTAACAGCTGCTCTAAAAGAGTATGTCTTTATCTGCACATTAAATGCCAAAATTAATATAGACGGCACTATGCAATTTGAGGACGAAGCTGTAATGAGAAGCACCCTCTCTATTGAGGACAGTACAGGAAAAACGTATCTTCCTCTAGAAAATGATCTGATATCTGCAGATGCTCTATCTCTTTCTGAAGCTATAAAACCACTATTCTCACAAATGTTTGGTCAAATGGGCGCTGGAATGCATTTCTATTTCTTTAAGATTCAGGATAAAAAAGGTACTAATCTAATTGATGAATATAAAGATGGCTCCTTTACCATTTATCATTCAGATAGAAAATTTAATTATAACCTACCACTTATAACCTTACTGCCTATCAAAAAATGCCCTACTGACGAAGCCGACATGCAAGGTAACTGGAAATATTGCCCAATCCATGGGGTCGTGTTAAAAGATCAATAATCGTTCTTCTTTACTGAATGCTTGAAAAAAATTAAAACACCTTAATCTCAAATTGATTATAAAGGTATACGTTATCCCACAAATAGAGCATCTCTATATGTAAGTTACCTATAATCAAAAAAAAGTAAGTAATCAATGAAACAAAGAATAGCACATATTGCTTTAGTTGTAAAAGAATATGATGAAGCAATAGAGTTTTATACCAAAAAATTAGACTTCAAACTTCTTGAAGACACAAAAATTGACGAAAAGAAAAGATGGGTAATGATTGCACCACCAGGCGCAAAAGAATGTTGTTTACTTTTAGCTAAAGCTGCTAATGATAAACAAAAAGAAAGTATTGGGAATCAAACAGGAGGTAGAGTTGGATTTTTTCTGTTTACCGATGATTTTGAAAGAGATTATAATAAAATGATTGAGCGAGAAATAAAATTTGTTAGACCTAAAACCGAATTCGAATACGGAACTGTAGCTGTATTTGAGGATTTATATGGAAATATGTGGGATTTGATTGAACCGAATGAAAACAATAAAGGTTTGATAAAATAAACTACAGGTAACACGGATAACCGTAGATAACTATCCTTTTCCACATGGGGATATAATTTTTAGGTTGTGTAACAGCCACACGGTGTATAAAACATATACTCTTGATAAAGGTAAAATGATATCATTCATAAGGATATCAAATTTATTACATATTTTATCTATACATTACAATACATAAGCAATCCATGTAATGAATAATTTAAGGAGAAATAAAAATAGAATAGGTTGGCTACTTATTCTTAGTATACTCGTTATATTAATTAATCACAAATTGATTGAGTATCAAACTACAGATTTAATTTTTAGCGACTATACTAAAATCCCACAAACAGAATTTGCTTTATTTCTGGGCACTCCTAAATATTTACCTAATGGAGACACTAATAATTATTACAAAAACAGAATTAACTCAATAACAAGATTATATACAAATGGTATCATTCGTAAAATTATTATTAGTGCAGATACTCTCAATAAGTATAGGGAAAACGAGGTCGATCTAATCAAATTAGATTTAATAGAAAATGGAGTACAGGAAACTGATTTAATTTTAGATACTTATGGAAATCGTACTTGGAACTCCGTTATCAATCTGGAAAAAATCTCAACTAAAAACGCTTTTATCATTGTCTCTCAAAGGTTTCATTTAGAAAGAGCATTATATATTGCAAGAAAAAAAGATATAAACGCTATTGGGTTTAAAGCAAAAGGCAGCATGTCTACTAAATTATGGATACGAGAAGTTTTAGCGAGAGTAAAGATGCAAATCGATATACTTTTCAACGGAACCATTTAATAGCATCGTACCATAAATGATTTTTTTGAATTCAAAATATAAATGTATCGACATCATTAATTTTAAATTGTAAAATCAAGATAAAAAAAAGCATTTCTTTTATCTTCAATTAAGACGCACTTTTTATTATCTATATTCAGGGACTTATTAAAATTTAGTGATTCTTCTATAATTTTCTTAAAAATTAACTACATACCGAAGGTATTTTATTCTAAAATCGTCTAAATAAGGAAAGATATAATATCTTTGCCAAAATTTAAACAAAAGGGCTTGAGACTTTTTTTTTCTATTATTATTTTCACTGCTTTTGCATTGCGACCAGCAATTCAGGTTAGTACTGTTTTGTACTACCAGCTCAATGTAGATACTATAATAGAAAAATATTGTGTGAATAAAGAAAGACCACAACTTAATTGTAATGGTAAATGTTATTTAATGAATCAATTGAAGGTGACTAACAACTCATCATCTGATACTGATACCACAGATAATTTTGCAATTATAGCTGAAGCATTTATTCCTGTCTTTTTTCAACATACCATTGTTATAATAAATAATAGTGACCCTACCCTATTTAGATTAAAACAACATTGGAAACCTGATTATCTACTTCTACAAGCCATTTCTAAAGAAATTGAATACCCTCCTGAGAATTATTTCTCGTAAGTATTAATTTAATAAAACAAGAAAGTATCAGTTTACACATGGTAGACTGTATTTCTATGATATATGTCAGATAAACACATCTGTTTTATCATAAAAGCACTCATAAAAATGATATGAGCGCTTTAAAAATACTATTCTAATCTGAATGTATGTTTTATTAAAATCCCAACTTACATAGCGTGTCTACAACTATCTACGATTGAATGAAAAAGAATTCGACACTACAGATTAAATAAAATTTACTTAGAAATGAAAAAAATCATATATGCCATAAGTATTATGGCAACATTGCAAATATCTGCTCAGGAACACGCAGAAAAAAACAAACATTCAAAAAACAAAGAAACAAATTGGTCTGCCTCACGACCTGACGGTCATGCACCTATCAGCGTAATGGGAGATCATACCCATGGTAAAGGAGAATTTATGTTTAGCTATCGCTATATGTATATGAATATGGAAGACCTCAACCGAGGAAGTGAAAATGTTCCCTTTTCTAATGCTATACTAACTAATGATGCCTATATGGTAACTCCAACAAGTATGCCCATGAATATGCATATGCTAGGCGCAATGTATGCACCTAGTGATAGAGTTACATTAATGGCTATGGTCAATTACTTATCTCAAGATATGGATCACATAACAGCTATGGGAGGTACATTCAGCACTGCATCTTCAGGGTTTGGAGATACACAGATTGCTGCAATGTATAAGTTTTTTAACCATAATAAACAACAGTTACACGGACAAGTGGGAATATCTATTCCTACAGGGAGCATTGATGAAGAAGATGTAACTCCTGCCTCTACTCCTAATGCATCTATATTACCATATCCAATGCAAATTGGTAGTGGCACCTGGGATGCAGTACTCGCACTAACCTATCTGAAACAATGGAATATTTTGTCGTTTGGTTCACAATTAAAAACTACTCTACGAACTGGCACTAATGATAATGAATATAGACTAGGCAATACATATAGTAGTAATAACTGGCTAGCTCTAAAAGCAACAGATTGGTTAAGCATTTCTGGTCGTTTAGAAATAGGTGCAATAGATAAAATAGAAGGTGCTAATCCAGATCTAAATCCCATGCTTGTGATTACAGCAGATACAGATAACTCCGGAATGACATATGCCAATGCAGGGCTCGGTTGTAACCTATATGCATTTCAGGGAAGTCTAAAAAATCTAAGACTAGGGTTTGAAGCAGCACTACCATTATTTCAGAATATGAACGGAGTACAGCTGCGTAACAAAGAAACACTATCACTCGGATTGCAATACTCATTCCATTAAAACACTTTTAGAAGTACCATATTATTATGAAAAACACACTAATTATCACTGTCATCCTACTTTTAGGAATAAAAAGTTACGGTCAATCATACAAAGGAAAGGTTGTAGATCACACCAACACTTCGGTAGCAGGAGCAACAATTATTGATACTAAAAATCCATCCAATGGCGTTATGACTGATGCAGATGGATTTTTCACAATCATCTTAGATAATTCTAATCAGGTTACCATAAGTTTTGTTGGTTATCAAACCAAAGAGGTTATTTTAAATAATGCCGACAATATTATTAAGCTGATAGAAGATAATGTAGCATTAGAGGAAATACTTGTAACTTCTGCTAGTAGAGAAGTACAAAAACGCTCAGAAGTTCCTGGATCGATTAGCATTATATCAGATCTCACCATAAAAGAAACCAAAGCCTTTGGTATTGATCAGTTAGTCAATCAAGTTCCCGGAGTATATATGTCTACCTCCAGAGCTGCTAGTAACGAACAACATTTTATGTCGGTTCGATCTCCTATTTCTACTAAAGCATTATTCCTGTATCTGGAAGATGGTCTACAAATCAGACCAACTTCTGTTTTCAACCATAATGCATTATTAGAAATGAATGACATTTCATACAGTAGGATCGAAGTATTAAAAGGTCCGGCTTCTAGTATATATGGTAGTGAATCAATTGGAGGTAGTTTTAACTTTATTACTAAAAATCCAACAGAAAAACTGAGTGGCAGTGTGGACTACCAGACTAACGATTTAGGTATAAAACGATATGCGGCAGAAATATCAGATCGAACCAATGAAAAATTTGGTTTTTATCTGGGAGGACACTACGTAGAAAGAGCAGATGGACCTATAGAACATAGTGATTATGAAAAATTCGCAGTTACTTTTAAGACGGTATATGATTTTTCTGAAAAGACAAAGTGGACCACTGTTTTTGATGCAATAAAATATAGATCTGATATGACAGGTTCCTTAAGCGAAGATGATTATACTGATGGTAATTTCGAAAGTGATCAAACTTTTACAGAAAGAGAAGCACTCGCCTTTAGAGTACGAAGTACGGTGGATCAGTTTTGGAATGAAAAAAATAAAACCTCTTTTAATTTTGTATTTAGAGATAATAAGATGGATCAAAACCCATCTTATAGAATTAGTCAGTTCAGGGATGGTGGAGTGCTAACAGGTTTTGGATCTGGAGAGATTAATTCTAATCAATTCAAAAGTTTTGTAGGATTAGTGCAGCATAAAATGGATTTTGATTTTAAAAATTCCTCTTTAATTTTTGGCGCAACGGCAGATTACTCTCCACAAACATATGTTGCAGAAACTTTGGATGTTATTGTAGACCCAGAAACCGGAAGAAATACTGATTTTAGCATAAACAGTGGTGATTATATATTGAATTATGAAGCAGGCATTTTTAATTATGCAGGTTTTTTTCAGTATGAAATATCACCTGTAGAAAAATTAAAAGTCACAGCAGCTTTACGCTATGATAGTTTTGAATATGATTATGACAATCTTACAGAAGAAGTTGGCGTTGATGATTCTGTGGATACGTTTCATAATCTCACTCCTAAACTAGGGATGAATTATAATTTTAATACTACTACTGGAATTTACACTAATTATTCTCAAGGGTTCACACCACCACAGGTTTCTACCTTATATCGCAATAGAAATGAATTACAAGGAATTAAACCAAGCCGATATCATAATTATGAAATAGGTGGGTATTATACGTTTCTTTCAAAAATACAATTAGATGTTGCTTTATATATGCTTGAAGGAAACAATACTCTGATTACATTACGTGATGAAGATGATAATTTCTTTAATACAAATGCAGGAAAAACGCAATCTTACGGAATTGAATATGGTATTAGATTTATGCCTATAAAAGGTGTTACTCTTGGCCATAATGGAAGTTATGCGAAGCATAGATATATTGAGTTTTTTGACAGTGGTGTGGACTATTCGGATACAGATAGAGAAACAGCTCCAAACCTTTTAGGAACCACATTAATTACTTATAATCATGAGTTAGAAAATGGTGTTGGGTTAAGTATTACAGGAGAACACGAGTTAGTAGGATCATACAATACAAGTTTTGAAGGACAGGTTGAAGAAGTAATAGATTCTTATGAAGGTGAAGGAGGTTATGGATATGAAGAAATTATAACTAGTACAGCCACCTATGACGGTCATAGTGTTTTTAACTTGAGAGCAGCTATACGTTACAAAGGTTTTGAAATATGGGGACATGCGCTTAATGTTTTTGATGAATTATATGCAGCCCGTGCTTCTTTTAACTCATTCAGTGATGAGAATAGTTATACAATAGGAAACCCCAGAGGTTTTCATTTTGGTGTACGCTATGGTTTTTAAATAACATCAATACAGACAAGTCAGTTTTATTACATAAATCAAGGTGAAAAACACCTAATCTCAGGATCATTTTCATCTTGATTTGTTTTAAATATGCTCAGATAACTATTGTTTTTTATCTAGACTTTAATTATAAATATCTTATGCAAAAGAATCAAAAACTAAATAAATGGCTTTGGAAATGGCATTTTATAGCAGGAATGGTTTCCTTACCTTTTATTTTAATACTATCTATAACTGGTATTATCTATTTGTTCAAGGCAGATTATGAAGCTCCAAAGCAAAAGGATGTCAAAGAAGTCATCGTTCAGGGTACACCTATCTCCTTACAAGAACAATGGAAAATTGCTAAGACACATGCAACAAAAAAACCAAATGCTGTAATCATTCCTACAGCTACCAATCAAGCAACAGAATTCGTTTCGGGACGATTTGGAGGTAAAAGCAGTTTATATGTCAATCCTTATACTGGAGAGGTATCCGGTGTCATTACTCCAAAGGATTCTGTAATGTTTACTGTGAGAAAACTACACGGAGAATTACTTTTAGGCGGTTTTGGTACCAAAATCGTAGAACTTATCGCCTGCTGGATGATCGTACTGATTCTTACAGGTATCTATGTATGGTGGCCTGGGCGAGGATGGCAATTAAAAGGTTTTTTTATCCCGAGAACCGGAGTTGACAAAAGGACTTTTTACAGAGATTTGCATTCCATTACTGGGTTCTGGGTCTCTATCTTATTAATGATGATCCTCGCTGGTGGATTACCCTGGACTGATGTATTTGGGAGTAATTTTAAAACATTACAAAAAGTTACCAATACAGGATATCCCAGTACCTGGGATGCCAGAAAATTACAATCAAATACTACTGAGGCACCACAAGATTTTATTTCCTTAGATCAAATGATGGTAAAAGCTACATCCTTAAATCTCTCTGGTGATGTAGCGATCACATTCCCAAAAGGTCCAAATGGAGTGTATAGTGTATCAAATACTAATCCTATGGATTTAGCATCTCAAAAAAAGGTTCATTTTGATGCCTATACTGGTAAACAACTATTAGCTAATCACTGGGATGATGTGGGTATTTTGATGCAAGGAAGAATGTGGTTTATGGCATTTCATCAAGGTGAATTCGGTACCTGGAACTGGGTATTGATGTTATTAACGTCTATAGCACTTACGGTCATGAGTATTGCCGCAATTGTTTCTTATGTGCTAAGAAAAAAGCCAAAAAAATGGGGTGTACCTAAAGTCCCCGCTTCTTTTAAAGTTGGCTATGGAATTGTCGTGTTACTGATCATATTATCTGTAGTGTTTCCATTGTTTGGTGGGAGTCTGATCATCATAATAGGTGTTGAATATTGGAGAAAGAAACGTAAAATCGCTTCTATTTGAAGAAAATAAGTTTTGTTATATATTTTTAAGAAACTACTAAAGCTTATTTAGCACTTATTTAGTAAGTAAGTACTAATTTGTTAAGAATCATAACTTTGAATAATTTCACTTATTCAGAAAACTAAAACATTCTTTTTTTTCAAGATATAAATATACCCGATCCTAATCGTCTTGGTTATACCAGTAGAATATTTAATATCCGAAATCTATTTGATACGAACCACAAAAGAAATTTCACAATTCAAAAGCACTTTTTTACCCAATAAACAGACAAAATATACAGATTAGTATTTTATTTAATCTCCTGCATTTTTTTAATTTGCTGAAGCAGTATTTTTTTTGGCGTTAAGGGTATCATAGAAATCATAGCTTTTTGAGCAAAGGTTAATCCGGAGGTAACATCCAATTTTCCAGCAATCATTCCATTATATCCATCTTCCGCTACGCTCCTGGCACTTGCTGTATTCTTAAACATCGGAGTTTTATCCATTCCCGATACTTCACCAAACTGAGTTGCTGTAGCTCCAGGCATAAGATTGGTCACAGTAACATTAGTCTCTTTTAATTCTTCTGCTATGGCATTACTAAAAGAAGTAACGTATGCCTTAGTTGCAAAATATACGGCCTGCAGTGGGCCAGGCATCAAACTAGCAGTAGAAGAAACATTAAGTACTTTTCCTCCATTACTTTTTATAAAATCCTGCAAAAAATGATATGTTAGCTCTGTTAGAGCTGCAATATTAAGGTGGATCATCCCGATATGTTGCGCCAACTGCTGTTTATGGAACAAACCCAAACTACCAAAACCTGCATTGTTAATTAAATAATCCACTGTTAGACCAGCCATTTTAACCTCCTCATAGATTTCCTGAGGTGCCGCAGATACAGTAAGATCTTTTGAAATCACAAAAACCTGAATCTTATATTTGTCTTCCAGTTCCTGCTTTAACTCATTCAATGTATCTTCACTTCTTGCAACTATAATAAGATTTCCTCCTTTTTCTGCATGGATATAAGCAAACTCTTTTCCTATTCCACTACTAGCTCCTGTTATTAATGCTGTCTTATTCATACAATTATCTTATTAAGGTTTTACAAGTGATCACTTTTTTAGCCAATATCTAACCTATTATTCTTCCGATTTCAACCAAAGTTGATCTTCTTCTAAGCGTTCTAATGTAAACATATCAATAATACGAAAAGAAACATCAAAGTTTAACCCTTCAATTATAATAATATTCTGATTTACCTCATAATCCGCTCTATACACTATATCACCGCCTATTAGAATATCGACTGTGGATCCATCTACAAATTCAACAAAATTAGTACAAATCAACTCTGGATTCACACTATTATCACATTCAGGAATCTCATACGTAAAAGTACCATTTACTTCAATATTAGTATTAGAATCAACTGTATCATCATTAGAACAAGCTGATACAAAGAATAAAGAAACCAAAATCAAATATATTTTTTTCATACTCACAGGCATAATTAGTTACTATAAAGATATACTTTCAACCAAAGGTTTACGTTACCTAATCATAAAAAGATAGTTGATTAAAAGAGAGACTTTAAAATTATTTTTTTAATTACTTATTCAGTAAAAGGTTAAAACTTTGATTAAACATCAAATTAATATGACGTTATACCAATAACGTAAAATCAAAAAAAACAATACCTTTGATATTACATAAAATCTATAAAATGAAAAAAATATTTTTATCACTGCTTATAATTACGGTAACTACTTCTTTATTTTCTTGTAATGAACAACCTAAAGAAGAAAAAGAATTTGATGCATTAATGACCAAAATAATTGGTGTACACGATGAAGTAATGCCTAAAATGGGTGAAATGAGTTCTCTTATCAAAAAATTAGAAGCTAAAGTTGACACGACAGCTACTGGTAAGAAATATGCTGCAGCACAAGAAGATGTAAAAGGAGCCTATGATTTTATGATGGAATGGATGGGTGATTTCAGTAAAAAATTCCCTCACAATGAAGAAGTTACTTCAGATAACAAAGAAGTATTTGACACTAAAATGGAGATGTTAAAGGAAGAAGAAGTTGAAGTGAATGAATTAAAAACCAAAATTAATAACAGTATCGAAAATGCAAAAAAGTTGCTCGGAGAATCTTAAAGCTCTAAGGCAATCGCGTTTAAACCTCACAACATATTATTAAGCTACCTTTCTTTTAGAATAAAGTCGAAGTAATCGTTTTTAAATACGATTACTTTGATCATAAAATTAAGACATCCTGATATTCTTAAAAAAAGTTTTATTTTAGCAACCGCAACAAATCGCTTACAACAATGAGAAGAATTATTTTATTTGCATCCATTTTATTTTTAACAAATACAATGGTACACGCACAGAAGAAAAAAGATTTATTAGATGAAATCGATAAACTTAGATCTGAATTAAAAACTACACAAGGAGAATTAGCAAGTTCACGTAAAAATGAAAAGTCGAGTGAAACAAAAGTTGCCACTATGGAGGCTCAGGTAAATGATCTTAAAGAATCAAATGCTTCACTTTTGGCTAATATGACTAATTTTACAGAGTTATCTAATAAAAAAGCTTCCAATCTTCAGAAAACACAGGAGATTATAAAGGACAAAGACAAACAATTAAACGCAATTAATGATGCAATAACTAAAACAGATTCTCTTAATCTGGCTGTATTTAGTGCTTTCAAAAATGCTATTGGTGGTGATAATATTAAGATTAGTAATAGCACCATACATATTATATTATCTAACACAACACTATTTGGAGACGATAAAACGTATGAGGTAAATGATAATGCTAAAGCAACATTAGGAAAAATTGCAGCTACCTTAAATGCTAACCCTCATTTAAAAATTGTTGTAGAAGGAAATAGCAATGCCCTAAAATTTGATGGTAAGAATATTATTGATAATTGGGATCTAAGTGCACGACAGGCTGCTTCTGTAGTTAGAGTCTTACAAAATGATTTTCAAGTTGCTCCTAAGAATATGGAAGCAGTGGGCAAGAGTGAATATGGTTCTGAAAGTATAGAGACAGCTACACGAATTATCATTGATCCTAATTTTGATGAATTCTATAGTATGGCAAAAGATAACATGAAAAAAAATGCAGAAAATTAGAAACTGTCTTCTTTAAAAAACAAAAAAATCCGATTGTAATAATCGGATTTTTTTGTTTTACATCAATTGTTTGATTTAACTATTGATAAAATATCAAGTTTGTTTTTTAAAAAACCAAGCTTAGTACACTTCCTTCACCTTCAATACTATGAATTTGAATCGTTCCATTGTGAAGTAACATAATCTGTTTACTAAGGCTTAAACCGATACCACTACCATTTTTCTTTGTGGTAAAAAATGGTATAAAAATTTTATCTGCAATTTCATCCGGAATTCCTTTCCCATTATCCGCAACCTTAATAAAAATATCACCTTCTACACTTTTATGAGCTGACAATACAATCTTAGGCTCGGTATTAGATTGACAAGCCTCTATTGCATTCAATAATAAATTAATTAATACCTGCTCAATAAGATGTCTATCAATTTCTATTTCCAAAGAAGCATCAACTACTACATTAAATAAAATATCTTTACGATCTAAAGAAGGTTGCATTAAATGTCGAATGTTTTCAAAAAGTTCTTTTACACTTACTGTACCTAGATTAAGGTGTGTTATTTTACTAAGGCTTCTATAAGTTTTGGCAAATTTCATTAACCCTTCGCTTCGATGCTTTATACTTTCTATACCTGTATGGAGGTCATTAATTTCTAAAGGATACTCTTCTCCGTTTTCTATAGATAATCGTATATTAGATTGAAGCGTTTCAGCAAGTGATGAAATCGGTGCAATAGAATTCATAATCTCATGAGTCATTACACTCAATAATTTTTTCCAGGCTTCAGATTCATTTTTATTAAGTGTAGAATCTATATTTTGTAGTACAATTAATTTAAAAGCATCTTTTTCAATTTTAAAGACAGAACTAGAAATCAGTATCTGGATTTTATTTTGATCTACATCTATGGTGATTGTATTACCCTCTACATGATTAGTTTGAAAGATTGCTGTATACAACTTTGGTTTTCTACTTTTTATAAAGCTAATATTCTGTAGTGTAGGTATATTTAATATTTTCTGAAAAGTATCATTAATCCATAAAACAGCTCCTGTTTCTATATTAAAAGCTACAATACCCGTATGGATCATCTCCACTATTTTCTGAAGATAAATATATTGAGTCTCCTTTTTTGAATTAATTTCCTGAATCGTTTTATTAACTTCATTAAAGCCTTTATGCAATTGTCTTAAATCTTCAGGGCCTGATTTTTCATTAAACCAACGTGAAAAATCTCTGTATTTTACCGCCTCAAAAAAGTCATCCATTTCGGTAAACCTTTTTATAATGTAAGTATAGAGATAATTCAATGCAAAAATAGTCGCAACCCCAGCAGCTATGATTCCATATATATACATGGAACTAAAGGCAGATGCTAAAGCGACTAAACAAAAAAACAGTACAGTGACCCTAATAAAAAGTGCTATTTTATATTTTCTATAGGTCATATTTATTCAATCTTCGATATAAGGCAGTTCTGGTAATTCCTAATTCCTTTGCAGATTTAGAAATATTTCCTCCATTTTTCTCTATTACTTTTAATATTGTATTTTTCTCTACCGCTTCGAGATTAAGGTTTTTGGGTTCTACTGTGGTTTCTTTTCTTTCAATTGGCGAAAAAACAAGATCAGTTGCTGATAAAGTAGCTCCATCTGTCATAATAACTGCTCTCTCTAATGCATATTGAAGTTCTCTAACATTACCCGGAAAATGATACGTTTTTAATTTACTTATAAAATCATCGTTTAGTATTAACCCTGATTTCATATACTTTTCTGCATACACTTCTACAAAATGTTTTGCTAATAAAACTACATCTCCTCCACGATCCTTTAATGCGGGAACCATAATTTCTACAGTATTAATTCTATAAATTAAATCTTTACGAAAAGTCCGTTCATCTGCAAGTGATGAAATACCAACATTAGTGGCACAAATTAAACGAATATCAATAGGGATCGGCTGATTAGCACCTAGAGGCGTTACTTGTCTATTCTGAAGTACCGTTAATAATCGTGCCTGTTGCTGCAAGCTAATATTTCCAATCTCATCTAAAAATAAAGTACCACCTTCTGCTACCTCGAATCTACCCTGACGGTCTTCTCTGGCTCCTGTAAAAGCTCCTTTTTTATATCCAAATAACTCACTTTCAAATAAACTCTCTGTTAGTGCGCCTACATCCACCTTTACAAAAGGTTTATTCTTCCTTAATGAATGATCGTGAATAGCTCTTGCGATCAAATCCTTTCCTGTACCATTTTCTCCCAGAATTAAAATATTAGCATCTGTAGGTGCTACCTTCTTAATTTTAAGAAATACATCTTCCATAATGGTACTCTCCCCTACCATGGTCGTACCATCAATGTTTGGGTTCCATTTTTTAGAAATATCAGGTCTTTTTTTATCCAGTATATCCTGAATCGCCTGAAGTAATCTTTCATTTTTCCAAGGTTTTACCAGAAAATCAGAAGCTCCATCCTTAAGTGATCTAATTGCTAAATCCATATCTCCATAAGCAGTAATTAAGATGACATCTACTTTAGCATTCAACTCTTTTATCTTTTTTAACCAATAAATTCCTTCATTACCTGTATTGATAAGTCCATTAAAATTCATGTCCAAAATAACTACATCAAAAGAATGTCTACCTAATAAAGACAGGATTTGGTTAGGATTTTTTTCTGTAACTACTTGTTTTACAGAAGACTTCAGTAATAATCGCATGGCAGTTAGCACATCTGTATCATCATCTATTACTAATATATTGGCATTTTTTAGTCGCATCCATACAATAATACCAAAAGTATCCTCTTGATCAAAAAATATCATATACTAATTTAATAGCATCCTAAAGTGTCTCAATACCGCACATCAATTGTATCAAAACCGAACACTTTAGAAAACAACAATAAACACAAAAATCTGATTATTAAACATTTACGATTTTGGCACAATAATGACAATACAACTATCAAACTAAAAATAATTATGGACGTACCCATTAAGAAAAAGAGATTCAATACATCACGTATCGCTATTATTATAGGGATCACACTCTTTTTACTATTATTAATCTTTGTATTTATTTCCTCAACCGGAAATTCTAAGTTAAAGGTAAATTCGGAACGTATTACTATTAGCGAAATAAAAAAGGGGACGTTTCAGGAAAATATTCCAGTTAATGGAGTTGTACTTCCAATTACTACTATTTATCTGGATGCACTAGAGGGTGGTAGAGTAGAAGAAAAATTCGTAGAAGATGGTGCGATCATGAAAAAAGGAGATCCAATTCTTCGTTTGTCTAATACAGATCTGGAACTAAGCCTTATTAATCAGGAGACATCTGTTTATAACTTATTAACCCAGATGCAAATGACACAAAATGCTGCACGTCAAAACACGATTAATCGATTAAATCAAAAAACGGACGTTGAGAATGCGTATATAGAAGCAGAACGCGTATACAAGCTCAATAAAAAACTATTCGAAAAAGGAGTCATCGCCCGAATGGAGTTTGAGGAATCTGAAAATAATTATACTTACCAAAAGCAACGAATCGAATTAGCAAATCAAGTAGTAACAGAGGATGCCATCGCGGTAAAGCAAGAATTAGGTCAGGCAAAAAACTCGTATGCAAGAACGCAAAGTGCTTTAGAATTAATGCGAAAAAAGGTAGGAGACCTTATTGTAAGAGCTCCGGTTGATGGACAATTAACCTCTCTTAATGCAGAATTTGGGGAGTCTAAAAATAAAGGAGATCGATTAGGACAAATTGATGTACTGAGTGGTTTTAAAGTACGAGTAGATATTGATGAATATTATATTTCCAGAATTTATACAGGCCAGTACGGAATGTATACACTTGCTGGAAAAGAATATAAGTTACTAATTAAAAAAGTGTATACCCAGGTTGCCAACGGTCGTTTTCAGGTGGATATGGAATTTGAAAAAGAAGTACCAGATGGAATCAGGCGAGGGCAATCTTTACAGATGAGAATTGCATTAAGTGATGAGAAACAGAGTATTCTGGTACCAAAAGGAGGATTTTTTCAGCAAACGGGTGGCAATTGGATTTTTAAAGTAAGTGAAGACGGAACATCTGCATATAAAGTAGATGTTCAGCTAGGAAGTCAAAACACAGAATATTATGAAGTGCTTCAAGGAGTAGCACCTGGTGATAAAGTAATCACTTCTAGCTATGATAATTATAAAGAGATACAAGAACTAATTTTAGAATAATACTTATGATACAGATTACAGAATTAGAAAAATATTACGCGACAGAAGAAGTGCAAACTATTGCCTTAAACAAACTTTCTTTTGATATCAAAGAAGGCGAATTTGTTGCTATTATGGGACCCTCTGGTTGTGGAAAATCAACATTATTAAACATTTTAGGGCTATTAGATGATCCTGATGGTGGTAGTTTCATTTTTAATGATATCGATGTGACTGATTTTAATGAGCGTAAAAGAGCAAACCTGCGTAAACATAATATTGGTTTTATTTTTCAGAGTTTTAACCTCATTGATGAATTAACTGTTTTTGAAAATGTTGAATTACCCCTTATCTATACAGGAGTTAAAGCAGCTGAAAGAAAAAAACGAGTTGATATTGTACTGGAAAAGATGCAGATAATGCATAGACGTAATCATTTTCCACAACAACTCTCGGGTGGACAACAGCAGCGTGTAGCAGTAGCAAGAGCTGTTATCAATGAACCAAAATTGATTCTGGCAGATGAACCTACCGGTAATCTGGATAGTAGTAATGGTAATGAAGTAATGCAGATGCTTACAGAATTAAATGATCAGGGCACCACAATCATTATGGTAACTCATAGTGAACACGACGCTAAGTATGGACATCGTATTATCCGAATGCTTGATGGAAAAAAAGTTACAGAAAACATTTTAGTGTAACCTAATAGCAATAATTAATTAAAAAGTAACAATATCACCTACTCACCATTTATCTAGTAATTAGACGGGTCACAAAAACAATTATTATGTTTAAAAATTATATCAAAATAGCACTAAGAAATCTTTGGAGACGCAGAGGGTTTTCTTTGATTAATATTATCGGATTAGCGATCGGAATGACTGCTGGATTTTTGATCCTGTTATATGTTAATTTTGAGCGCAGTTATGATCAATTTCATACTAAAAAAGATCGAATCTATAGAATCGTATCTGATATAAAAACTCCGTCTGATAGTTTTGATACCTCATTAGCTGCTTGGGCTGTTGCTCCTACTTTAGAAAAACAGTTCCCAGAAGTTGAAGCTGCTGTAAGAATAATGAATGTCAGCATGCTAGTTCGTAAGGATGATATCAAATTTAAAGAGACTACTACATTTGCCGTAGACTCTGCTTTCTTTAGGGTTTTTGATTTTAAACTAATACAAGGTGATCCTAAAACAGTAGTAAAGAGTCCGTTTAGTATTGTACTATCAGAAACCGCTGCAAAGAAATATTTTGGCGATCAAAATCCTATAGGGAAATCACTAAAAATAATGGAAGAAGGTCATATTGCAACAGTGACTGGAGTTATGGAAGATATGCCTGAAAATTCACATATTAATGCAGATATTATATTTTCTCTAACTACCTATACGCAAGTTCTTGAGAAGGATAGTGATTTAGATAATGCCTGGGGTAATTATGATCCTGCATCTTATATTCTTGTGAATGAAAATACCAACCCTGACCTTCTACAAGCTAAATTTCCAGATTTTTTAGAGAAAAACAGTGGAGATGAAATGAGAGAATATAAAATGTTTGTTACCCTGTTTATTGAACCTTTTAAAGATGTCTATTTATACTCAACCAGAGGAGGAAATGGTAGTGGAAGTATTACCAATATATATATCTTTTCTATTATTGCTATATTTATTTTACTCATTGCTTCTATTAATTTTATCAATCTAACAACAGCTCGATCTGTAGAACGAGCTAAAGAGGTAGGAATACGTAAAGTAGTAGGTGCAGAAAAACAACAATTAGCTGTACAATTTATCGGTGAGTCTATAATTATATGTCTGATCGCTTTTTTAGTTTCCATCTTACTAACCACCCTCCTGTTACCATTCTTTAATGACATGGCTGGTAAAATAGTAAGTCCTGGTATTTTTTCAACCCCGTTCCATATTTTCACACTGTTACTTCTTTCTCTAACCATAGGAATTGTAGCAGGTTTATATCCTTCTTTTGTTCTCTCTTCTTTTAAACCTATCAATGTATTAAAAGGTAATTTCTCTACAGGAACTAAAGGTGTTTTATTACGTAAAAGTTTAGTTATTACTCAATTTACAATATCTATAGCATTAATTATTGGCACTATTATTATTTATAATCAGATGAATTATATGCGTAATCAAGAGTTAGGTTTTAATAAAGAGCAACTTCTAATTTTAGAAACAAATGCTACAGAATCCCAAGAAACACTGGCGCAAGCAATTGATAATCTACCTGGAGTTATTTCTACTAGCTTGGGATCTGCTACACCGGGAGGTGGAAATTCTTCTGCATACTCTGAGATACAAAATAAAAAGGGTGATCTTCAGATTGCTAACTTAGGCCTTTACTTTGTGGATTATGATTATATATCCCAATTTGATTTAAAACTTTTAGCAGGACGTGGATTTTCTAAAGAATTTGCTTCAGATTCTACCGAAGCAATGATAGTGAATGAAGAAACCATAAAACTGCTAGGATATAATGACCCCAACGAAGCTATCGGAGCTAAGTTTAAACAATGGGGTCGTGAAGGACAAATTATTGGAGTCATCAAAGATTTCCATTACACATCCTTACAAGAAGCGATACAACCATTAACTATGCGGATAGAGCTCAACCATTATAATAAATTAATTGTCAAAGTAAATGCTGAGAATAGTACCCGGACTATTGCATCTATAGAAAAAAAATGGCAGTCTATTTTACCTAGTGCTCCTTTTGATTACTATTTTCTGGATGAGTATTTTGATCGTCAGTATCGTAGCGAAGAACGTTTTGGCAATCTATTTCTATCCTTTGCCATATTAGCAATTTTAATTTCCTGTTTGGGATTACTAGGATTAGCTGCTTACAGTACACTGCAACGCAGACGTGAAATAGGCATCCGTAAAGTAATCGGTGCCTCTGTATCCGGAATTGTGAACCTGCTCTCTATTGATTTCTTAAAACTAGTATTCATTGCATTCATCATTGCTTCTCCATTAGCCTGGTATGCAATGCATCAATGGCTACAGGATTTTGCATATAAAATTGACATACAATGGTGGGTGTTTTTACTAGCAGGAAGCTCCGCTGTCTGCATCGCATTAGTAACAGTCAGTTTTCACGCACTAAAAGCATCCTTATCTAATCCAATAAAAAGCTTACGCACAGAATAAAATCATCACCAATCAAAAAACGAATACTTATGTTTAAGAACTATATCAAAATCGCCTGGAGGAATTTAAAAAAGCAACCATTTTTTACATTCTTAAATATAGTGGGACTTGCCTTTGGTATTGCAGGATGTCTACTCATCTCATTATATCTCTATGACGAACTACATTTTGATACCATGTTTAAAGATGCTGACCGCATTCATCGTGTACATGTGGATATAAAATTTGGTGGAGAAGAGAATAAATTGGCAGTAGTAACTGCACCTATGGCTTCTACCTTACAACAAGATTTTGCTCAAGTAGAGATGGCCACCAGATTTAGAACCTGGGGGAGTATTCTTCTCAGAGAAACAAATACAGAAGTAAATGTAAAAGAGCTTCATAGCACCTATGCAGATTCAACCTTCTTTGATATGTTTGGTATCGAATTATTAGTTGGAGATGTAAAAAACGCTTTAAAAGATCCTAACTCCTTAGTACTAACAAAAACCGCTGTAGAAAAACACTTTAAAATTAATGAAGCCTTAGGGAAGACACTCGTCTTAAATAATAAGGATGTGTACACGATTACAGGAGTTATTAATGACTTGCCAGAAAATTCTTTTCTTCGTAATCATACTACATTCATGTCTATGGCCAGCCTACCTAATTCAAAGGAGATCAATTGGGTAAGTAATAATTTTGCAACTTTTATAAAATTAAAGCCAGCTACCAATATTGAAGATTTTAATACCTCGTTAGCATCTGTTGTAAATAACTATGTGATTCCGGCAATTCAGGTTTATTTTCCAGGGATTACTAAAGATGATTTTCATGCTTCTGAAAATTACATGAAATTCAGTACGATGTCATTAAAAGATATTCACTTGCATTCTAATCGGGTAGCAGAAATAAGTCCTAATGGCACTATTCAAAACATCTATATTCTTTCGTTCATTGCCTTATTTCTAATCGTATTGGCGAGCGTTAATTTCATGAATTTATCTACCGCACAATCATTAAAAAGATCTAAAGAAGTTGGTATTAGAAAAACACTGGGATCTGATAAACTGAGTATTATCAAGCAATTTTTAACAGAATCAGGTGTGATTTCATTTATATCATTGATACTCGCATTAATCATTGTCCTGGTTGGACTACCATTTTTTAATGAATTGACAGATAAAAACATGTCTTTTCCTTATTCTAATCCTTTATTTTGGATAACCCTCATCATATTCACTCTTATACTTGCTCTTTTTTCAGGATCTTATCCAGCTTTTTTTATGTCTAACTTTTCACTTGTCAAAACATTAAAAGGAGAAAACAAAAACAACAAAGGAGGTCTTGGTGTGAGAAATTTATTAGTTGTTTTTCAATTTTCAATATCTATTTTATTAATCATAAGTACACTGGTTGTTTTTCAGCAATTAAAATTCATTCAAAATAAGGATTTAGGCTTTATGAAGGATCAGGTACTCATTGTTGATGATGTATATACTATAGGAAATAAACGACAAGCATTTAAAGAGCAAATACAACAATTAAGTGTTGTAAATAATGCTACACTGAGTAGTTATTTCCCTACTCCTTCTAATCGCAGTGATAATACTTTTAATAAAGACAGAACTACTGATCAAGAGAATGCAGTAAGTATGCAGAACTGGAGGGTGGATCACGACTACATTTCTACGATAGGTTTAGAAATCATTGCAGGTAGGAATTTTGACAAGCAGTTTAAGACGGATAGTACCAGTACAATTATTAATGAATCTGCATTGGCTATTTTAGGAATGCCTGCTCATGAGATATTAGGCACAAAACTATCTCGTATTGGTGCTAATCATCAAAGAGAATACTTAACCGTTATCGGAGTCGTAAAGAATTTTCATTTTGAGTCACTACGAGAAGATATTGGTGCGTTAAGCCTTGTATTGGGTAATCAATCTAATGCATTAGCCATAAAACTAGATACCACGGATTATATCTCTTCTGTGACAAAAATCAAAAGTATCTGGGATAAAATCGCTCCGGGTCAACCGTTTAACTACTATTTTATGGATGCATCTTTTAACGAATCTTATAAAGCAGAACAACAACTAGGCAGTGTTTTTATGATTTTTACATCCATCTCTATTTTAATTGCATGCCTTGGTTTGTTTGGTCTGGCTGCGTTTAATGCAGAAAAACGTACTAAAGAAATAGGTGTTAGAAAAGTATTAGGAGCAAGTATTAGACAGATATCGTATAAGCTTTCTATAGATTTTCTAAAACTTGTAGGTATCGCCATAGTGATAGCAGTACCCTTGGGATGGTACGTTATGAATAGATGGTTAGAAGATTTTTCATATCGGATAGAAATAAGTTGGACTGTACTAGCCTTTGCCTCCTTCTTAGCTATTATTATATCCATTGTAACTGTTAGCTACCAAAGTATTAAAGCGGCGGTCGTCAACCCCATTAAGAGCTTACGTACAGAATAAAAATCATCATCAATTAAAAAACGAATGCTTATGTTTAAGAACTATATCAAAATCGCCTGGAGGAATTTATGGAAACGTAAAGCCTTTACCTTATTGAACATAATTGGACTTTCTATTGCTTTTACGGTTGCTATTCTGCTGAGTATGACCGCTACATTTGAGCTATCACACGACAAATTTCATACAGATATAGGTAGGATATATCAAGTAATTAATAAAGAACAAACAGCTAAAGGGTCTGAAATTAGCTTTACTCATGCGGTACCCTTTACTCCTACCCTAAGAGAAGAGGTTCCTGGTGTTCAATCTATTTCTAGGTATTTAGAACAAAACGGACTAGTTTCTTATGGCGAAAAAGATTTCACAATTGATATAGCTTATGTAGATAATGATTTCTTTTCTATGTTTTCGTTTCCTGAAATAAAGGGAAATATTACAAATGCGCTAAAAACAAAATCAAATGTTGTACTGACCGAAAAATCTGCGATGAAGTTATTCGGTACTCTGGATGTAATAGGAAAAACGGTAACACTTTTGGTCAATGGGAAACATGAACCATTCGTTATAGCTGGAATTTTACATAATATCCCTTTTCAAAGTAGTCTGGAGTTTGATATTGCTGTAAATTTTGAAAACCATACTAGTTACACATCTAGGATGAATGATTGGAGTAATAAAAATCATGAAGTATATCTAAAACTTCAGGAGAATATTGCGCCTATTCAGTTTGAAAAAAATACCAGAGAATTTAGTAATCTACATTTTGCTGATCAAATAGAAAATGCAAAAAGAGACGGAGCACAAAAATCTAAAAACAATCAATATCAAGAAATCAAATTATCAAATTTTGCTGATAAAAACTTTGTTCAAATTGTTAATGGAGACCTTATAGTAAAAAAAACATACCCTTATCTTATTTTAAGTATTTCTATATTAATCCTTTTTATCGCCAGTGTCAACTTTATAAATATGAGTATCGGAGCAAGTGTATACAGGCTTCGCGAAATTGGGGTAAGAAAAACTATGGGAGCCAGAAAAACTGAATTATTTTTTCAGTTTTGGAGTGAAAGTATTTTTATTTTTTTATCCTCAATTGGTATCGGATTACTACTTGCCAGTAGTTTACTAAAACCTTTTAAAACGCTCTTTAGAACAGAGGCATCTTTTGCTAATATTACAACACAGTCTTTTTTAATATCTGCATTATTTGGATTCTTGATAATTACATGTCTAGCGGGAGGATACCCTGCTTATATTCTAAGTAAACTAGGCACACTGCAATCATTAAAAGGAAAATTAAATATGGTAAGCAAGAATCGACTAAGAGATTCACTTATGGTTTTTCAGTTTAGTATTGCCATTTTATTAATGAGTGGTTCACTCGTACTATGGAAGCAAATAGATTACATGCGAACCAAAGATCTGGGGTTTAATAAAGAGCAAGTAATTTCTTTTCCATTAAATGGAAAAAAAGATAACCGTTTGGCTTTGGAATTACTTCGTAATGAACTAAGCAACGCACCTCAGGCAGTAAGTATTTCTGCTTCTGACAATAATTTTGGATTAGGTAAAGATGGTAGCGGGTATACTAGTGTTTTAGGGTTTGATTACAAAGAAAGAGGTGTTAAAACTAATATGCTCATAGTGGATTATGATTATTTACAAACGTTAGATCTCTCCTTGGTATCAGGCAGAACATTTAATAGAAAATATGCTAATGATAGCTTGTCTGTAATCATCAATGAAGCAATGGCTAAAGAAATAGCAGAAAAAGATCCAGTTCAGAAAACTTTCAGTATGGGAGATTCAACAAAATATACAATCATTGGCGTTGTAAAAGATTATCATTTTGAAAAACTAAATAAAAAAATAGAACCGATCACTTTTTTTATGGACTCAGAATGGGATGTATATTATGCGTATGTGAAAATTAAATCAAATGATCATTTAGGTTCATTGTCAGTAGTAGAGAATGCCTGGAAAAAAATCGAGCCTAATGCAGAATTTTTAGGGTCATTTCTGGATGAAAATTTAGACCGAGCTATTCGTAAAGAGCGAATTATGACCACGATTATCACTACCGGTTCAGTAATAGCTATTGCACTAAGCTGTATCGGGATATTTGCAATTTCTCTATTACTCATCACACAACGAAAAAAAGAAATAGGAGTTCGCAAAGTGGTTGGAGCAAGTATTTTGTCATTAACAATGATGCTCAGTAAAGATTTTATAAAATTAGTAGGAATTGCTTTTATTCTAAGTAGTCCTATTTCTTATTGGTTACTCAACAATTGGTTGCAAGGATACTCCTATAGAATCAATCTAAGTTTGTGGTTTTTTATTCTGTCAGGAGCAGTAGCAATATTAATCGCATTCCTTACCATAAGTGTGCAAACCATAAAAGCAGCGATTGCCAATCCAGTAAAAAGCTTACGTACAGAATAATAATTCATTCTTAAACAAATATTGTTTAAATAGTAATAATAATCAAAAAATACAAATAATTATGTCACTCCATCATCAAAAAAACACTTGTCTAGAAAAAATAAAAGCGCTTGAATCAGGAATTCTAAAACTAGCATTTTTAATCATTTTTCTTTTCAACGTTGCCAATAGTTACGCACAAAACAAAACTATTATTGTAGACGATTTCCAAAAAATAATTATTAGTCCTCATATTCAAGTTACATTTAAACAAGGGACTAAAGAAGAGGTATTTATAGAAGAAGCTACAATCCCTATGGATAAAATCAATATAGAAGTACATAATAAAACGCTCAGAATATATTTAGATGATGCTAAAACAAAAACTAAAACAGTTTACAAAAATGGATCAAAACAAAAAACACCCATTTATAAAGGCACTATTGTGAAAGCAATCATCACATACAAAAATCTGAACGAACTTTCGCTGCGAGGAGAACAAACTTTTGTCTGTGAAAGTTTATTAGATGGAAAAGAATTTCAATTAAAAATCTTTGGAGAATCAAGGGTATATCTAAATGAAGTACAATTAAAAACTTTACACGCTACTATTTACGGAGAAAGCCTTTTGGAAATAAAAAAAGGAACCATTAATAAGCAAAAATTTACTGCCTATGGAGAAAGCAAAATTAATGCACTAGGTGTGAATAATAATGATACTAAAATTACTGCTTTTGGGGCGGGTAGTTACAGGTTTAATGTTTCTGATCAACTTAAGATAACCGCATTTGGCGAAGCTGTTGTGGCATTTGAGGGAAATCCGGCAATAGACAAAGGAATTGTGATTGGAGAAGCAACCATCCAGCAATTAAATTAAAAATAAACAGAATACTCATCATCAATCTATCCTGTTTTTCAACAGTACAAAAAAATAAACTTTATGATCAGGAATTATTTTAAAATAGCGTGGAGGAATATCGTAAAAAACAAAACCTACAGTTTTTTAAATCTGTTTGGATTGGTCATTGGTATTGTATGTGCCAGTCTTATTCTTTTGTGGGTGGAAGACGAAATGAGTTTTAATGATTCGTTTGAAAAACAAGACCAGGTATATTATGTACCTACCAATCAAGTATATGAAGGAGTATGGCGTACCTTCTACTCTACTCCGGGTCCCTTAGCAAAGGATTTAAAAGATGAGATTCCTGAGATTATACGATCCACAAGGACGACTAGTGAAAATCTATTATTTACTGTTAATGAAAAAGCAATTAACAGAAGAGGTAGATTTGCAGATGTAGATATTTTTGATATTTTCAGTCTTTCTTTTATAGAAGGAAATGCTAAAGATGCATTTATAAATCCAGAAGCTATTGTGCTTACCCAAGAAACAGCGATACAGTTATATGGAACAGGCACTAAAGTGGTAGGAAAAACCTTGAGAGTCAATAACGATACCAATTATTTAATTACTGGAGTCATAGAAAATCTTCCAGAAAATGTATCCTTTGATTTTGATTGGCTTGCTCCTTTTGAGACATTTTCTAAAGGAAAAGAATGGACAAGAGTATATGGTAATAATTTTGCAGATACTTTTGTAGAACTTTCTCCAGAAGCTAATTTTGAAGTAGTAGATGCCAAAATACGTAAAGTAATTGAACAAAAAAGTGAAAACGTAGATACTTATGCGTTTTTACATACGATAAAAGATTGGCACCTAAGATCTAATTTTGAGGGTGGTAAAAAAGTGGGTGGGCGTATCACTTATGTAAGACTATTTTCGATTATCGCACTCATTATTTTACTGATCGCATGTATTAATTTTATGAACCTCTCTACCGCCAGAAGTGAGAAAAGAGCTAACGAAGTAGGAGTCCGTAAAGCTATGGGATCCGGCAGAAAAAGGTTAATTATTCAGTTTATTGCAGAATCTTTAATAATGGCAACGCTGGCCACCTTAATAAGTGTTTTTCTATTATTAATATTAGTACCTCAGTTCAATATCCTTATAGAAAAAAATCTAACATTGGGATTAACAGATCCACTTCATATAGGGACGTTACTACTAATCACTTTACTCTGTGGACTTCTTGCAGGTATTTATCCGGCATTTTATCTCTCTTCTTTTAAGCCTGTGGATGTACTAAAAGGAATAAAAGTAACTAATAACAGTGCGTCTTTAATCCGTAAGGGATTAGTTATCAGTCAATTTACAGTATCCATTGTATTCATTATCAGTACTATTTTAGTATATCAACAGGTACAGCATGTAAAAAATCGTAATCTGGGGTTCGAAAAAGACAATCTAATACAATTACCCGTTAATGGAAGTATGATTGAAAAATTTAATCCTATCCGGCAAGATTTGCTTGCTACAGGTATGATCGATCATATGGCACTGACCAATGCTGAAACATTATCTGGTGGTAATAACGGTTCTGGGTTAACTTGGCAAGGTGGTACTAATACAGAAGAGGTTTTGATCTCTTTTAGATATATAAGTTCTGATTTTATAAAAACTACTGGGATGCGTATCACAGAAGGAAGAGATTTTAGCACTAATATAGCAAAAGATAGCAGTAATGTATTGATTACGGAATCCTTTGCTAAGCTTATGGGAACCGGAAGTGCAATTGGTAAAACGATTACACGGGATGACACCTATACCGTAGTAGGTGTTGTAAAAGACTATTTATATGGAGATATGTATGGAACCAGTGATCCGGTACTATTTTTTAATCATTATAATCATGCCCGGTTTATGTATATAAAAACAAAACCTGGTATTGCTGCAAACGATGTACTTTCTAAGATAGAAAGTGTTATGAAAAAAAACAATCCGGCATTTCCATTTGAATATGAATTTGTAGATGATGCATTTGATCAAAAATTTAAGAGTGAGATGTTAGTCGGTAAATTATCAAAGCTATTTGCTATACTGGCAATACTTATTTCCTGTCTTGGTTTATTTGGATTAGCAGCATATACTGCTGAGCAACGTAGTAAAGAAATCGGAGTTAGAAAAGTTCTAGGAGCCAGTGTTACAGGAGTTGTCACCTTATTATCAAAAGATTTTTTAAAACTTATTCTGATTGCTATTGCCATAGCTGTACCTCTCGCATGGTTAGCTATGAGTAATTGGTTACAAGGATATGCCTATAGAATAGAAATTAATTGGTGGGTTTTTCTAATCGCAGGTTTTGTTGCTGTTGGCATAGCATTACTTACGGTAAGTTTTCAAGCTATTAAAGTTGCTTTAGCCAATCCCATAAAAAGTTTAAGAACAGAATAGTAAAAAGAAATCATGTTTAAGAATTATTTAAAAATAGCGTGGAGAAACATTAGAAAGAATAAAATATATTCTTATATCAATATTTTTGGGCTAGCACTGGGTATGGCTGTTACATTAATTGTTGGTTTATGGATTGCAGACGAACTTAATTATAATAGTTATTTTATTCATAATGATCGTATTGCCAAGATACATCAAAGACAAACAGTCAATGGAGTTACAAAAGCTAATCAAACTATTCCATTAGCACTAGAATTTGAATTACGGGATAGATTTGGAGATTACTTTGATCATATAGTGATGTCTTCAAATACTAATTCCAGATACTTAAAATATAAAGATATTACCTTATCTAGCCGAGGAAATTTTATGCAGTCTGATGCTCCAGACCTATTAAATCTGGAAATCATTGAAGGAGATAATAAGGGATTGAAAGAAACAAATTCCATTATGTTGTCTTCATCTACAGCAAGTGCATTATTTGGCTCTGAGAGTGCGATCGGAAAAGTCGTTAAATCAGACAATAAACATAATATGGTTGTCACCGGAGTTTTTAAAGATATTCCTTCAAATAATGATTTTCACGATGTACATTTTTTAATGCCCTGGAAACATTATCTCAATACTCGCTGGGGTTGGCTTGAAAACAAGAATAGTAACTGGGATTATAACTCATTTCATTTATATGTACAATTATCTAAAGAAGCCCAAGTAATAGATGTGAGTACAAAAATTGAGAACGTTAAAAAACATACAGATCCTAGAGGTGATAAATTCAACCCGCGACTTTTTGTGTTTCCGATGAAAGACTGGTACCTCAGGTCTAATTTTGAAAATGGTATACAAACCGGCGGTCGAATAGAAAACCTTTGGTTATTTGGAATTATTGGTGTTATTATTTTAATACTCGCTTGTATCAATTTTATGAATTTAACTACAGCACGTTCACAAAAACGAGCATTAGAAGTTGGGATACGTAAATCTATTGGCTCTACACGCAGACAATTAATTTATCAATTTTTAAGCGAGTCTTTTCTTTTAATTTTATGTGCTTTTATTGTAGCTATCGTATTAACTCTTATTTCCTTAAATGCTTTTAATGCCCTGTCTGGAAAAAATGTAATATTTCCTTGGACAAGTATCCTTTTCTGGGGGATTTCTATATTATTTATTTCTGTCACAGCAGTACTCTCAGGAAGTTATCCCGCCCTATTCTTGTCATCCTTTAATCCTATTAAAGTGCTTAATGGAACTTTTAAAATTGGAGGTTTTTCTACACTTCCTCGTAAAATTCTTGTTATCATACAATTTACTGCATCATTAGCATTGATTATAGGGACTATTGTGGTTATGAGTCAAATTCAATATAGTAAAGACAGACCATTAGGTTTTAATAAATCTCAATTGATTCAGATACCTACATCTAGTCAGGATTTTCTTGGAAAATATGAAATGATACGCATGCAGTTCCTTAATTCTGGTGCTATTACAGAAATGTCCTGGTCTAGTAGCCCATCTACAGAAGTATGGTTTTATGCATCTGGTTACGAATGGGATGGAAAATCAAAAGGTTTTAATGAAAGTTTTGCCCAGACGGGAGTGTCTTATGATTATGTTCCATCACTTAATATGAGACTTATTAAAGGACGTAATTTTTCAAGAGATTTTCCTACCGATTCTACAGCTGTTATTCTTAATGAAACTGCAATTACTTATATGGGATTAGAAGATCCTGTAGGGAAATATATAAGGCATACAGAACCTAGTGAACAAGACTTCCCATTAAAGATAATAGGCGTGGTAGAAGACGTTATCAATAATTCTCCTTATGAATCTGTAAACCCACAAATATATCATTTTGGTCATGGATATGGAGGTTTTTATAACCTCCGTCTTAATCCCAATCAAGATACACGTACTAATCTTAAGATCATTGAAAAGGTGTTTAAAGATAATTTCACTAACCTTCCTTATCAATATGATTTTGTAGATGAGGAGTATGCCAAAAAATTTATTACGGAAGAACGAATTGCTAGCTTGGCTAAAGTTTTAACAGTATTAGCTATTTTAATAAGCTGTCTGGGACTATTTGGACTAGCTTCTTTTATCGCAGAGCGACGTACCAAAGAAATAGGAGTACGAAAAGTATTAGGAGCCTCTGTGTTCAATCTTTGGGGAATGTTATCTAAAGATTTCATAACATTGGTATTAATTGCCTGTGGTATTGCTATACCGATCACATACTACTGTATGAATAATTGGTTACAGCATTATGAGTACAGAACTGAAATTAGTTTCTGGATAATCGTAATTGCTGTATTGGGAATATTATCACTAACAATAATGACCATAAGTTTTCAAACAATCAAAACAGCAATTGCAAACCCAATTAAAAGTTTAAAAACAGAATAACAATAAACATCAATCCAGTCCTATCAATCTTTAACAATTCAAAACGAACACGTATGTTATACCATTTCATAAACAAATACAACAGCAATGACTTTAGTTATCAACTACAAACAATGCAGAATACCTGCATAATAAAAACAAATAATTACTAACTAATAATCAACAATATGATGAGCTATTTAATTTCGATATGTGTTCAATATACAATGAGTATTGTTGATTTTATATCTATGCAATAATTATGATGGTTTTACTCCATAATTGAAGCAACCAATCAAAGGAAATTTGGGAAGGATATGCAGAAATAGTATGATAACTAAAGAGAAAGCTGAACGATCTGCTATACTATAAGCTACAATAAAAAAATAAGTTAATTCAAAAAAATAAGAAACATGATTTTACAATTAAATGATATTTCCAAATGGGTAAAGTCTGGTGGAAATAAAACCCATTTACTCAAGGGTATTAATCTTAGTGTACAAGAAGGTGATTTTATCTCTATTATGGGACCTTCTGGATCTGGAAAATCTACCTTACTTCATATCCTTGGTATGCTGGATGATTTTAATGAAGGAACCTATACCTTTCTTGATGAATCTATTCATAAATTAAAAGAAAAACAAAGAGTACGCCTATATCAGGAATATATTGGTTTTGTATTTCAGGCATATCACCTCATTGATGAGCTTACTGTGTATGAAAATATAGAAACCCCACTTTTATATAAAAAAGTAGGTTCTGCAGAGCGTAAAGCATTAGTAGCAGATACGCTGGATCGTTTTAATATCGTGGGCAAAAAAGATCTTTTTCCATCACAACTCAGTGGAGGTCAACAACAATTAGTAGGCATCGCAAGAGCATTAATCACTAAACCAAAACTAATACTAGCTGATGAGCCTACAGGTAATCTAAACTCTAAGCAAGGAGAAGAGATTATGGAACTTTTTAAAGAATTAAATAAGGAAGGCGTGACGATCATACAGGTAACACATTCTGAAAAAAATGCTACTTATGGATCACGAATTATTAATTTATTAGATGGACAAATAACATAATACTTACTCAGTACATTATACCTATCAGAAAAAGGTTGGTTATTTTATGACACAGCACTAATGCCCGAAGCTTTGTGGAAAAGAATAAAAATCGTTGTAAGTTCTTTAAAAACAGAGGCAAAATTGTAAAACTTAAGAAATTATCTTTCCTTTTAAGCATGAAAGCTGTCAGGTTTTGACTACCACTATTTAGCCATCCAATCATAATTTAACAGATCATTTGAACTAAACTTTCGGATCGTAGTGGTTACAAGGAATAATCTAGTTTCTGATATCATAATTTAAAATAAGATGATGAACTACCTTTACCTGAACCTACAAGGTATCAGCAACAAGGCCTCTTTACTATTGAGAATCAAGAAAGCAGAATCCATGTAATCTGATTCTTGAGTCTTAATATTAGGGTGTTATAAGCTACCCTGTATTCTATGATACGGGAGGCATCTATTCTTAAGATATACTCATATTAGTATCCCATTCCCTTTCAATACTCATTTTTGTCGTAAAACCTATTAAGATGTCGGTTTTGTGCTATCCAGCGTCGGAAATATCATTGTATTTGCCGTTTTTGTGCACGTCAAATATGGCTATTGCTTCTACTTTTGCAATGGATCTCTTAACAATCTCTATATCATTTATAAAACCATCAAAAATAGATGTTTTTCATACTGGTTTTAGAAACTATTAGTTTGTTAAAATTTCTTTCCTCTTTTACTTTTTTTGAAGTATAAAACTCATTGGGATAATTTGATAAAATAAATAAAATCATCTTAGACATGAAAAATATAATAATCATCGGAGCTTCAGGTCATGGAAGTGTGATTTTGGATTGTATTGAAAAAGAAGGCAAATATAATGTAGTAGGATTTGTAGATTCTTTTAAGCAGAAAGGTACAACACATAATGGATATGAAATACTAGGAAACGAATTTGAGATTCCATATCTGACAAAAAAAAATAATTTATACGGTGGTATTATTGCCATTGGCGATAATTGGACAAGAAAAAATGTTTGCGATAGAATCACTGTGATAGCTCCTGATTTCAGGTTTATTACATCCATTCACCCAAAAGCAGTAATCGGGAAAGATACTTATATAGGAAAAGGAACTGTTATTATGCCAGGAGCTATCGTAAATTCTAATACTGTAATAAAAGATTTTTGCATTCTAAATACAAATTCATCACTAGGGCACGATAGCATTATAGAAGAATTTTCTAGTATAGCACCCGGTGTATCTATAGGTGGTGGCTTTTATTTAGGAACATTTTCTGCAGTGTCTATAGGGGCAATTATTATAGAAAACATAATGATACGAGAGCATACAATTATTGGAGCTGGTTCTTTAGTAACAAAAGATTTTCCTGAATATATAGTTGCTCATGGAACTCCGGCAAAAATTATACGCACCAGAGAACGCGGCGAATATTATCTCAAAGGTACTAGTGGACGAACTTCAAACATACCTATCTATACCACACCTTCATAATTATTGTTAAGGGTTTTCAATTGCAGATCACAGGTACTAATAACAAAAAAATATTGATTATGTATACAGCATTGCAAAATATAAGGAAAAAATTATTTTGGTCATTAGATACACTAAAAGGAAATAGAGTAAAGGATCACTATCAGGATATTCAAGAGATTTTAGAAAATATCGGCTCTGTCGAATCTAATGCCAAAAGGACTAAAAGCCTTGAAAAACTGTTGAATCACGCGGTTAAGACCGCTCCGTTTTATAAACAATTTGCTGGCTACACCTCACTAGAAAATTTTAAAGTGATTGATAAAAATATGATTCGTGACCATTACGATGATTTTAAGTCTTCAGTATTCAAGGACAAAGAAAATCACTCTGTATATACAAGTGGATCAACAGGAACCCCTTTTACTTTAATCCATAATCAAAACAAGAGAGACAGAAATTCTGCTGACGTAATTTATTTTGCGAAACAAGCTGGTTTTGATATCGGTCATAAACTCTATTACATCAGACATTGGGATGCCTATAATTCATCCAAGCCATGGATAACATGGATGAAGAACATTTATAAACATCCTGTATCAAAACTATCTCATGAGGATGTAGAAGGGCTTCTCAACAGGATGTCAAGAGATAAGTCTACGAAGGGGATCATGTGCTATGCTTCTGTACTTGATGAAATGAAACGTCATCTGGAAAACACAGAGACAACCAGACCAATTGCAGATGTACATTCTGTTATTGCTATATCCGAAACTCTGAACACTCATTCTAAAAAAGAAATAGAAAAATTTTTAGATGCTCCTGTAGTCTCTAGATATTCTAATGTAGAAAATGGAATATTAGCTCAGCAACCTGTAGGATCGGATGAATTTCATATCAACTGTGCTAGTTATCATATTGAGATCTTGAGTATGTATACCAATACCCCTGTAGAGCCAGGCAAACTGGGGCGTATAGTAATTACGGATTTATACAATTATTGTATGCCCATGATCCGATATGATACTGGTGATATAGGCCAAATGGGTTACCATATAAAAAACGGAAGAAAATATCCAGTACTCACCAAAGTAGAGGGGCGAAAAATGGATATGATTTTTGATACAAATGGCACTATGATGTCTCCTTATTTTGTATATCATATCTTAAAATATCCTCACATTAAACAATATCAATTTATTCAGGAATGTGAAAAGAAATACCGTATCAAATTAAATGTAACATCACAATTTAATGCTAGTAGAGTCATCCTAGAAGAATTTAGAGAACATCTGGGAGCAGA
This sequence comes from Aquimarina addita, assembly GCF_039539305.1. Classification (NCBI taxonomy): domain Bacteria; kingdom Pseudomonadati; phylum Bacteroidota; class Flavobacteriia; order Flavobacteriales; family Flavobacteriaceae; genus Aquimarina; species Aquimarina addita. Next base: position 73,068 of record NZ_BAABCW010000013.1, read on the forward strand.
TGCTGATATACACGTAGATTTTGTACAGGATATTCCTTTACTTGCTTCTGGTAAAAGAAAATTTGTGATCAATCGATTTAAAAACAAAATGACGGCAGAACAAGCCTGTTTATCCTATTAAAATGATGAAAAATTAAAAATAATTATTGAGCTTCCACGAGCTCAAAAGCATTCTATACAAATGTAATTATCGAGTTTCCATAGACACCTATAACAACTTGTCATTTTTCTGGTCAAGAAATTTGGTTAGTTAAAGGTTTTTATATGTCTCATTCTATTATTTGATTATAAGATCATAAAAAGGAGAATACTCATAATAGATTATCCTCCTTTACAATCAAACTAACAAACTAAATATTCTTTATTGCATATCAATGATCCCGACAACTTCATAAGCTCTTGCCCCATCTACTTGTACTTTTTCATATAGAATATTCGCATATTCATAATAGATTTGTCCATCTATGGTAACCTTTTCGTACTCGTTAGGAAGTTCATAAACAATCGTACCAACTTCAGGGTCTACCACTTCATATTCATTATTGACCTGTAAATAAAAAATTCCATTCACATGATAATAATTATGAGTATTAAAACGTACTCTATTATAATTTTGTGGTAATACACGTACTCTAAAACCTACCTTTGGTGCAATTGCAATGTAACGTCCTCTGGATTGCGTATAATACCTATTATTTGCATAATAATAATTCTGTCCATTATGCTTAACGACAGTTTTATTAGGTATGGTTCTTACAGATACCACTTTTTTAGTTGGCTTTTTATAAGTGACTTTTGTACTTGGTACTCTTTTATTTGAGGTCGTTCTTGATGTAGTGGCAGTCGTTCTTGTAGTTTTTACTGTTCTATTATTAGTGTTTGTCGTTTTTTCTCGGGTCTGTGCGGTCACCTGCATTGACATTGCTATTAACAAAAAGGATGATAAAACGAATGTTTTTATATGTATTTTCATTTTTTTAGATTTCAAATAATTAGACTTCTTTTATTTCTATTTCATTAACTTAATTTATTATTATAGTATAAAGATATTAGTACTGTCTGGGTAAAACAATGAATATCTACAGATGCCTATATTGTATATACCAACTGATATATTATATAGAGGTGAAGACTTAGGGATTAAGAATTAAGTGAATTATTATTGATAAATGTTAAGAATTTTGGTCTGTATTGTTCTGAAATTGTAATACGTTGTTTATTTATAATGATCTGATTGCGCTCAATAACCTCAATATTTTTTAATGATATGATAAAAGAACGATGTATGCGCATAAATTTAGTACCCGGGAGTTCATTTTCTAATGATTTTAGACTCATCAATGTGAGAATAGGTTTAGCAGTATTTTTTAACCATATTTTAATATAATCCTTGAATCCTTCAAAATATAAAACATCTGCCAGTTTAATCCTTAATTGTTTATATTCTGATTTTACAAAAAGAAACTCTTTTTCCTGATGGGTACTGTTTTTTTGCTTCCCTTTTACCAATTCGAACCAACTATATGCTTTATTTGCTGCTGAGAGAAATTCAGCATAGTCAAAAGGTTTTAAAAGGTAATCGAGCGCTTCTAGTTTAAATCCTTCTAATGCATACTGATCAAAAGCTGTGGTAAAAATAACACGTATACCTTTTGGTAACATTTTAGAAAACTCTATCCCTGTTAAATCTGGCATCTGTATGTCTAAAAACAATAAATCTACAGGATTATCTTTAATAAATGTCATCGCCTCAATGCCACTACTACATTTCTTTTTAAGCACTAAAAATGGTGTTTTCTCAACATAGCTTTCTACTAGGTTAAGTGCCATCGGTTCGTCATCTACAATAACACACGATACTTTTAAGCTGCTCATCTATTCTAATTTGTTTCAATTTCTAATTGCGCAATAAAACTATTATCTTTTTCAAACGTTTTAAAACTACTCTTATGTGGATACAGCAATTCTAAGCGTTTAACTATATTAGAAAGTCCAATACCAGAACCACTTTTATCATTTATTTCTTTAGGAAAATTATTGTTTTCTATAGTAAACAAAACAGTTGTTTCATCACAATGAAGATTAATGTCTATAGTACTTTCCTGACTTGCTGAAACACCATGTTTAAATGCATTTTCGATTAATGAAATAAATAATAAAGGAGCTAGTTTAATATCAGTCTCTGCAGAAGGAAATGTATAAGAAACCTTCGTCTTATCAGAAACCCGTAGCTTCATTAAATCGATATACTTTTTCATAAAATCGATTTCTTTAGATAAAGATACTAGTTCTACGTTTGTTTCATATAACATATAGCGCATTAACTTACTTAGCCTGTGGATAGATATTTTAGCCTCCTCTGGTGAAATATCTACTAAAGCATAAATGTTATTTAAAGAATTGAAAAAGAAATGTGGTTGCAATTGGTAGTGCAAATGTTGTAACTCTGACTGCAACTTAAAATTAGCAGCTTCCTTGCGCTCAGATTCTGTTTTAGCCCATTGTTTAGTAGTTTTTAAAACAATAGAAAATAATAAAGGAGCCATATATGATAACATTTGCACATATATAAACATCTTAAAAGGTGGGCCACTATTACTATTAGAACGCCTTTTTAATAAATCATTGAAAAAGGAATCTTCTATTACTACTTTTAATAATATAAATGATATTATGATTATAGTGTTTAAAACTACGAATTGAATCATCTTTTTTGTAAATAAGAAATGATCAATAAATAAAAAGTAATTACTGTAAAATATAATTGCAGAAAATAATAATGGTATCCAAAAATGAATAATTAATCTATTGATTTCCTGTTCTTGCCCATAAGATAATACGTAAGGCATACTAAAGAGTATAAGCCAAATTAATAAATGAGAAAAGACAGTTATATTTTTATTTTTATACATCATTGATTATTCATAGCGCAATGCTGTTATTGGATCTAAGACTGAAGCTTTTCTGGCAGGATACCACCCAAAAAAGATTCCTGTTATAGCACATACTGCAAATGAAATTACAATAGAATATAAAGCTACACTAGTTGGCCAATGTAAGAATTTTTCGATAAAAAAAGTTGCACCGAGCCCCAGGATTACTCCAAGAAATCCTCCTGTTATACTTATTAGAATGGCTTCTATTAAAAATTGCATTAATATATCAGAGCTTTTTCCTCCTACAGCCATACGCAAACCGATCTCTCTAGTACGTTCTTTTACAGATACATACATAATATTCATGATTCCTATTCCTCCTATTAGCAATGATATTCCTGCCACTGCTACTAATAAAATAGTTAACATCTCACTTGTAGAACTAAATGTTGAAATTAATTCTTCCATAGAACGTACATGAAAATCATCTTCTGCTCCATTCGTTAACTTATGTTGGCTGCGCAAAATTTCTGTAACCTGAGTCACTGCGTCCTGTGCATCATCCTCACTTATCGCAGAAGCCATGATCTGATTTAAATGATCAATAGCCAAAATACGTTTTTGAACTGTTGTATAAGGTGCAATAACTACATCATCCTGATCTTGTCCAAAGGTATTCTCCCCTTTTTCTTCTAAAACACCTATGACTATAAATGGAATATTGTTAAAACGAATCATCTGACCCACAGGCTCCTGACCATCTGGAAAAATATTATCTACAACTGTTTGTCCTAATAATACTACTTTTGAAGCAGATTGTACCTCTGCATCTGTAAACATACTTCCACTTTGTAAATCCACAGCTTTAATGGTGAGATACTCTGGATTTACTCCATAAATAGTACTTGGCCAATTATTAGAACCACTAATAACTTGTCCACTACCATTGACAACAGGTGTAATGTAGCTTAATAATGGAGCTTGATCTTTTATTACCTGATAATTTTGAAGCGTTAATGTTTGCACATCTCCTCCACTTCCTCGTGCTGGTCCTCGCCTATCTGCTCCTGGTCTGATCGTAATCATATTAGAACCCATTGCAGAAATAGTGGTACGAATACTTTCTTTAGAACCTTCTCCTATGGCCAACATAGTAATAACAGAGGCTACACCAATAATGATGCCCAGCATAGTAAGCAGAGTTCTTGTTTTATTAAGAACAATCGCTTTCATGGCAATTTTAAGTAAATTTAATAGTCTCATAATTAATTATCTTGTTTAGGCAATTGCGCTAATTCATTTGCTGCTGATCGTATATTATTGTTTTTATAGTTTTTTATAATCCCCCCATCTTTTAAGACGACTGTTCTATTACTAAAAGTTGCAATATCCGGTTCGTGTGTAACAAAAGTGATCGTAATTCCTTTTTTATTTAGTTCTTGGAACAATGACATAATCTCATACGAAGTACGTGTATCTAAGTTTCCTGTAGCCTCATCTGCCAAAATCATCACCGGATTATTTACCAGCGATCTTGCAATAGCTACACGCTGTTGTTGCCCTCCCGAGAGTTGTGATGGTGTATGTTGCAAGCGATTACCTAACCCAACGATTTCTAAAGCATTAATAGCTCGTTCCCTGCGCTCCTCAGCAGTCACTTTACTGTTATACAATAAAGGTAATTCTACATTTTCAATAGCCGATGTACGTGCTAATAAATTATATGATTGAAAAATAAATCCAATCTTTTCGTTTCTAATAGTTGCTAATTGATTCTTATTTAAATCTTTTACGTTGACACCATCTATCTCATATAATCCGGAACTGGGTTGATCCAGACATCCCAAAATATTTAACAATGTACTTTTACCAGAGCCACTAGATCCCATGATAGTTATAAAATCTCCTTCTGTAATAGTAAGCGATATACCTCTTAACGCATGAACCGTTTCTGTCCCCATGGTAAACTCACGTTTTACTTCTTCTATTTTAATAATTTCTTTAGGCATGGCTTATTATTTTTTCTTATTTCCTCCCGGACGCTGAGGCATAAATGGGCTTTCACTTGTATCTCTTGACCCAGCTTCAGCTTTAGAAACTCCTTTTAAACTATACACCAATTCTTCTCCTTGAGAAATACCACTTAGAATCTGTACGTTTACACCATCACTAGCACCTAAGGTGACTATTTTGGGCGTAATACTTCTATCTTTACCTAATACCCACAGCGTCTTTTCATTTCCGGATAGATTGCTCGTATTATTCGGTATATTATAATACGCGTTATAAGTTGCTAAGGTTTCTTCTTCTGGTTTAAAATTAACAGCTTTGGCTTCTGCTGTCAGCACATCATGTAACTCCAATGTATAAATAGAAATGGTTGCTGTTAATCCTGGTTTTAGTTTTAAATCTTCATTTTCCGCTTTGACAACCACTGTATATGTCACTACATTTGAGGTAACTGTAGGATCTAAACGTACCTGTGTTACAATTCCATTAAATGTCTCACCAATGTAAGCATCTACTGTAAATTCAACACGCTGTCCTTCTTTTACTTGTCCAATATCAGCTTCATCTACATCAGCTTCTACTTGCATTTCTTTTAAATCTTGTGCAATTGTAAATAATGTGGGCGTACTATAACTTGCTGCTACGGTCTGTCCTTCATCAATATCTTTAGACAATACCACGCCATCAATTGGAGAATAAATACTGGCATATCCTAGATTAGTCTTTGCAGATTGCAAATCAGAATAGCGTTGTGTTGCTGTACCTTTTGCCGTTTCATAATTATATAATGCATCATCAAAATCAGATTTGCTTATTACTTGACTATCAAATAATGTTTTTTGCCTGTCATAAATGGTTTTGGTATAGTTTCTTTGGTTAATAGCATTATCGTATGCCGCTTGTGCTTGTACTGTAGATGCTTTTAAGTTTGTTTTGTCGAGTTCTGCAATTAGTTGACCTTCTTTAACGACACTATTATAATCTACATAAATTTTTTCTACAACTCCAGAAACTTGTGTACCAACTTCTACTTGATTAATTGGCTCAATAGTACCTGTCGCAGTTACCAAGGTAGTTACGTTTGATTTTTTTGCAGGAATGGTTTTAGCTTCTATGATCATCCTGTCACCTCCTTTTATAAAACTGTAGGCTATGATAGCAAGTAGTACTACCGCGATACTTCCTATTATGATTTTCTTTTTCGTTTTCATTTTAAATTTGATTAAAGGTTGATGTCATTTCCCTGATAGAATTGCAATAGCTGGTAATACAAAACATGTAAGTATTTAGCTTGTAAATAAGTTTGTTGTGCGTTTGTAAAGGTATTTTGGCTTATCACTAAATCAGTAGTACTCAAATCACCTAATTCATACTTTTTTTGGGCTAACTTGTATGACTGTTCTGCAGCTGTTTTTGCAGCTTCTGACGCATTGACCTGTTCCTCTGCTGACAAGGCGTTTTGATATACTATCTCTATCTTTTTATACACCTCTTTTTCTGTAGACTGCTTCTGAATTTCGGCCTTTTTAATATTGATCATGGCTGTTTTTACAGCGGCTTTTGTTTCTTTTCTGTTAAAAATTGGAATGCTTAGAGATAATCCAAGACGTTGATTAAAATTAACATCAAACTGTTCTGAAAATGTATTCTCTCGTATACTTGTATATCCAGTACCTACATTTGCAGTTAGTGCTAATGTTGGTAAGTAAGCGCCTTTAGCAATATCCAATGCTTTCTCATTAGCAGCGATATTACTATTGCTTGCCTCTATTTCTGGTAAAAAACCTAAAGCTTTATTGTAAAGTTTTGTTTTATCAATCTGTAAGTTGACTAACCCTAAGTCGGTATTAATAGATGCTATCTCTATATCTTGATTAAGAGGTAACTCTAATAATTGCTTTAAATCAATTATATATTGTTGATACTCATTTTTTGAAGTAATAACATTGTATTTATTAGTTGCTGCCTGACTTTGGGCTTCGGTATAGTCGTTTAATGCAATGGTTCCTGCATCTAGTCGTGCTTTTGCTCTTGCTACTTCCTTTTCTGACGCTATTAAATTATTTTCTGCGATTGCTATACTTTCTCTACTAAATAATGCTTGTAAATAAATTTCTAAAAGACTTAAAACAAGATTATTTTTTTCTACTTTCTCTTGAGAAATACTTTGATCTAACAATAATTTATTTTGTTTGATCTGATTATTAATTTGATTTCCCTGAAACAACGTCATCGCACTATTCAGACCAACATTAGTACTATATATTTGATCTAATACAAAAACACTTGTGATGGGGTCTATAGAACTACCGTTAGAAAGGTTTTGAGTGGCACTGCCAAATAAATTAGGTAACCTCGATGATTTGACTCTTTCATAGTCTACCTCAGCACTATTTTTATCTAACTCAGCATCTTTTACCGTTATATTATTTGCTAAAGCATAATCAATACATTCTTGTAGAGACCATACTTTTATAGAAGAATCCTGAGCAAATGAAAATGCTACAACAAATAAGTTTATAAGGATGAGATACAATTTCATTTCTGAAGTATTTTCTGTTAAATACTTCAAAGATGAAACTAAGCGCCTTTATAATAAAGGGTAATAGACGTTCACTATGTTTTTCTCTATAAAAAGTGGTATTTTATCTATAAGCTTTTTAATAAATTCTAAGTTCAATTTATTAAAAGTAAAATTTTATTTTATTTTGTGCAAAGTACACGGTAAGTAAACCACAAAATTGGGGTTTGTACCAGTTTATTAGTACCTCTTTTTATAATTATTTACTCTTCTTAATTCGTTTATGTATTATTTAATTAATTTATTACAAACGATGTTTACTACGTGTTTTAAACTAGTTTGGTATAATCCTATGTTGAAAGATCCTGCTATGCATTCGAAAACCGTATCGTGGTAACCAAAAAAGTAGGTCCAGACCATTATCAGAAATGCATTCTTTATGTATTAATGCTTTGGCTTCTAAGACATTCATATCTTTTTTATATTAATTCTGACTTATGATAAATCCCGTTTTCATCCATACTACAGTTCCATTTACAAATTTTTAAAACTCCACTATCATTTGATGTTACAGTACCAAAAGCTATCAAATCATCAGGCTGTCTTTCTTCCTTTATATCCTCCATACATACATATATTTTCATATCTTCTTTAACCTAATGGTTTCACACGATATATCTTTTATGCAATCGGTTTTAGACAACAAAATTACATCTTGAGCGATCATTTTATTAAAGTCAATTGGTGTTTTTAGAACCGCTTACCTACTTGATTTGGTATCAGTATCATACAACAAGGTACCAAAATCGAGTAAACTCATCATTTTAATTATGTAATTGTACAACTAAGTTCTGTAATAATTCTGTGGTTTTCTTTCTTATACTTTAAAAATAAGTGAGTAAAATGAGGTATCACATCAAGTAATTACTCTACCAGAACAAGTCTAATCAAAGATTTTGACTCTTTATAATATTTTCATAAAAATATAAACAAAAACAAATGCAACTAAGTTGCGTTTAAAAAAAATTAGTCTACTTTTGCATTTCATTAAAAAAAGTAAAAAGAGAAATGAATATCCTTCAGTTACGTTTAAAATCTGATTTGATCGGTGCATTAGCAAGTGTACTCTGTCTGGTACATTGCATAGCAACCCCTTTATTGTTTATGGCACAGGCGGGAATGGTGGAGAATGGTGAAGCACATCCCAAATGGTGGGGGGTTCTTGACATGATTTTTTTGGGTATTTCTTTTATAGCTATATGGTGGTCCGTAAAAACTACTTCAAAAAATTGGATGCGCAATGCGCTTTGGATAAGCTGGGCAGTTTTGGCTTCCATAATTCTTAATGAAAAAATGTCCTTATTTCCTGTGGTAGAACAGGCCATTTATGTGCCTTCGACCATTCTGGTGCTCTTACACCTGTATAATAGAAAATACTGTAATTGTAGAGAAGGACAATGTTGTACTGATAAAAAATTGAACACTTAAAATTTAAAGGTATTATCATGGATATTGAAAAGATAGAAATACAAGGAGATCAACACATTGCCACTTCACTTCAAACACCATTGCGTGATGATGCATTTTCCATTTCAAATGCTGAAAAAATAGAACGTATACAGGATCATTTTTATAAAATTATGGAAACACTAGGATTAGACCTTACAGATGATAGTCTGTCCGGAACTCCCTATCGCTATGCAAAAATGTACGTTACAGAACTATTCTATGGATTAGATCCCGCTAACCGACCTAAAATATCCACTTTTGAAAACAAATATGGCTATCAAAAAATGTTAGTAGAACAGGATATAAATATCGACTCCTCCTGTGAGCACCATTTTTTGCCTATTGTAGGGAATGCTCATGTGGGCTATATACCAAAAGATAAGGTGGTAGGACTATCCAAGATCAATCGATTAGTTGATTATTACGCCCATAGACCACAAGTACAGGAACGACTTTGCCTACAGATTTTAAACGATTTGCAAAATACCCTTGAAACAGAAGATGTAATTGTTGTGGTTCAAGCTAAACATTTATGTGTTTCTTCAAGAGGGATTAAAGATAAAGACAGTCTAACTACGACGCAAGAGTATGGTGGAGTCTTTGCTAATGCTGATAGACGTGCCGAGTTTTTTAATCTTCTAAAAAATAAATAATAGCGGTTTATGACAGTTAAGGCACTCTATATCTTGGAGATACCTTTAGATTGGGTAGTAGAACATATAATTCTACCACAACATCGAATCCCTGCAATCTTTTGGTTATATAAAAATGACCAGTTTTACTTTCTATGGCGGTGAAAGAGTTTTTACATATGTTGTTTTTTGTAACCTTGATTGCTCTCAAGGTTTCTGCTGCATCTATCTACTTACATGACTGTCACAACGACGAGCATATGGATGATTGTGAACTTTGTGATCACGCTATTCACAATCAAAACATAGAATTTTCTACTCCGCCTCAATTTCAGGATTTTGAAATTGATACCACACCTGTTTCATATAAACATGAAAATCATTATGAACCTGTTTATATAACAACTACCGTCATCAACCTCCTTTATGGCAGACCTCCTCCTATTTCTTCAGGATTCATAAAAAATCCTTGCCTCGAATCTTAAAGGCATCCTAATCATACCATTTATTAAAGTACAGCACGCTGTTATGTCAATATTTTTTTGATAATACGGTGGTTTCCTATTCTCATAAGAGTTCAGGGAAGAGATTTTTTAAATAGTAGAGTTTGCAGGATGTAAAACCATATTCAATAATAACAATTTTCGACTGCCATTAACATGAAACAACATTGTCTAATACTGCTATTTTTTTTAATAGGGTCATCATTGATGATAGCTCAAAAAGAAAGATGCTCTCATTCCGTTAGCGGAAAGGTATTTGATGCCGATACTGAAGAGCCCATAGCTAATGCCATTATTAAAGTTAAGGGTAAAAAAAAATATACCAGTACCAATGCAGAGGGTAATTTCAAAATCGATAGTTTATGTACTAAAAATAATACACTTATTATTTCATGTGTAGGCTATACTGATTCGACCAAAGACCATGAACATGATTCTGCTATACACTTTTATTTAGTTCAGGAGGTTACAGGATTAGACGAAGTTACCATTCAGGCGCAACGAACTAAAGAAAAAGGTACTGAAACGATTTCGCAGGTTACGATTGGGAAATCAGAAATTACGAGCAATCCAACTCAATCATTAGCAGCCACTCTGTCAAAGCAACAGGGATTAACTTTTGCATCTGCCGGCACAAATGTACAATTACCTGTTATTCATGGCCTGTATGGAAATCGAATCCTGGTGCTGAATAATGGTCTAAAACATGGCTTTCAAAATTGGGGTACCGATCATGCTCCCGAAATAGATATCTCCTCGGCAAACAGCATCACGGTGATTAAGGGTGCGACCGGAGTAAGATATGGTTCTGAAGGCTTGGGTGGTGCGATCATTATTAAGCCTAATCCTCTACTCCTTAATAATCCGTTGTATGCAAAACTAGGAACAGGCTACCAAACCAATGGTCAAGGATACAATGCTAATGTAGAAATTGGTTATGGAATAGAAAAATGGAGTTATTTTGCTAATGGAAATTATACCAGAATAGGTGATCGCAATACCCCTGATTATAGTTTGACTAATTCTGGAAAAGAAGAAAAAGCGTTTAGCTTTGGTATTCTTCACCACCTGAACCACTGGGATATTAAGCTACACTATAGCTTTGTTGACCAAAATCTAGCACTCTTACGCTCTTCTATCGCTAATAGTCCGGATTCCTTTATTAGAGCCATTAATTCTGATGAGCCTATTATTATGAATCCTTTCTCTTATGATATCAACCAACCCAACCAGATGACGCAACATCATTTAGCCAAAACGGAAATTAATTGGTGGTATACTGAAGGTGGAAAGTTTACCTTAATTGGGGGGGTACAATTGAATAAAAGGGATGAATTTGATGTACGAAGAAATGCCAACTTACCCATCATTGATCTTGATTTGCTTACCTATGATTATCAATTGGAATGGAAGCATCCTACGTGGCATGGCCTAGATGGCTTGGTAGGCGTTCAGTATTTTAGTCAAAACAATGATAATAACCCTGGTACTCAGACCACTCCATTTATTCCTAATTATAATACAGACAGATATAGTGCTTTTGCGGTTGAAAGCTTAACATTTGGAAAAAACACAGTTGAAGCAGGATTGAGATTTGATTTTGAAACCAATGATGTACGGGGCAGGGAAATTAATCAGGATATTTTTAGGGATAATTACAGTTTCACTAATCTCACTGGATCATTGGGATACGTTCGGCAACTTTCTGACAATACAACTTTTAGAACAAATTTAGGCACCGCCTGGCGTACTCCTAATATGGAAGAACTATTCAGTTTTGGACAGCACGGTTTTAAAACAACCTTTGGGTTGCTCAGATTTACAGATACCAGTGGTGAACTGAGTACTGATGAAGTTATTCCCTTAGACAAAAGTGATGTAAACCCAGAAAGAGGGTATAAATTTATCAATGAATTTCGAACTAATAAGAATAGAAATACACATACTATAACCGCGTATTCGCATTATATAGAAAATTATGTTTTTGATCGGCCCATTGGTGTTTTCGGTACGATACGTGGCCCAATGCCCGCTTTTATTTTTGATCAGGTAGATGCTTTATTCCTTGGAGCCGATTATAGTTGGAAAAAAGAATGGACAGAAAAAATTTCTGGTGTTTTTGGTGCAAGCTACTTATGGTCAAGAAATATTGGTGATAATGATCCTCTAATCAACCAACCACCTATTACGACAAATTTTGAGCTACAATGGAACCAAGGTAGCGTATGGCTATTTGATTCCTCCAAATGGTCTATTCGTTCTAGCTATACCTTTCAGCAGTTTCAAGCACCACGTACAATTATACCAGAAAGCTTGGTAGACGGATTAGAGCAGCTTACTACAGATTCAGAAATATTCGACTTTGCAGATGCAACAGATGGATACTTCCTACTGGATCTATCATGGAATGTTAAATGGAAACACCTACGTGGAGGTATTACGGTTCAAAATATATTAAATACACGTTATCGTGATTACCTCAACGAAATGCGCTATTTCGCTGATGAACCCGGCAGAAATATACTTTTTACATTGAAATACAACCTTTAAACAAATACTAAAAATGAGTAGAAAAAATAAACCCACATATAAAACTATAGCAAGCAGGGCTCCTTGAATTTTGAAATTATCTACAGCATCATCTCCATAATAAATGAACTACCTCGATCCAAAGATACGAGGTATTAGGAACAAGATCGCCTTCAAGACATAAAACAAGACTTTTATATTGATTCTTGAGTCTAAATGTTCTGGTTCTATAAACTCACCCCTGGCAGAACTTAGGGAGATCTATTGATTAAAATAATTAAAACATTAAAAAAAAGTAAAATGAAAACAATGAATCTATTTAAATATGCACGTCTATCAGCAATTTTATTCTCAGCTATTACCATTATTGGTTGTAGTAATGATGACGACGCACCAGAAGAAGAAAACGAAGTAGAAGTATTTACTGACGTTACCCTAATTTTTACGAATACGACTGATGCCAGTGATATAGTGCGAGCTTCTGCAAAAGATCCAGACGGAACCGGGATACAAGAATTACAGGTATTGGATGATATTACACTTGCTACCGATACTGAATATACGTTGACTTTTGAAATCTTGAACGCCTTAAATCCAGAAGATGTAGCAGATATTGGTGATGAAATCCTAGAAGAAGACAATGAACACCAATTTTTCTTTAGTTTTGAAGAAGGCACTTTTACCAGTCCTACCGGAAACGGAAACATAGATACCGCTTCAGATCCAGTAAATTATAACGATACAGATGAAAATGGTAATCCCGTTGGTTTATCCACTACCTGGACAACTCCTGGTGCTGCATCGACAGCTGGAGTATTTACTGCTAAGTTACAGCATCAGCCAGATGTAAAAACTTCTACAACTGGTGCCAATGATGGAGATACTGATTTTATGATGACTTTTGTATTGAATATTCAATAAGTAACTTTTGTATATAAGCTCCCATTTTGTTCATGCTATGACAAAGTGGGAGTTTTTTAAAAAACAAGTTCTAAATTTCCAGCATCCAAGCTTACATGACAACAATCCGTACTTACGGTATAATTACTTCTAACGACCTCTTGATCATCAACATACCCAACAAATTGGACATCTAGTTCTTGATTTACTCCCAGAATTCCATCTTCTATCAATGGATATTGCCCAAACTCTTGTAACCCTGAAAGTTCAGATGAAGTAAGTGATATGGTAATATCTTCTCCATTTTCAAGATTTATTACTTTATAAGTATCCAGCATAACAGGATTTTGATTTTGATCCTTGATAGATACCATAATTCTTATAAGAATTTCAGTACAGATAGCACTCTCACAATCTAAATTTACATTATCATCATCGTCATCGTTATTACAAGATATTTGAGTGAAGATCGTTGAAAATATACACAGTATTACTATAAATCTTCTAAGTGTCTTTAGCATAATATTTCAATTTATTTTAAGATGTAAAAAAACACAAATGGTTGCGCTATAGTAATGATATAAAAAATTGCCAAGCTGTTGTTCATAAAGGGCTTTATATGCAACAGGTTCAAAAATTATGTTTTATCATCTCTTTTGGAGCCTTGATATTCTTGCTTTTAACAAACTACTCTAAGGCAGAGCCTCGCAGAATTCTTTAGATTAAATCTCTAAAAAAGTTTTAACGATACTTCGCCGGCGTACAATCTTCAAATTTTTTAAATGCTGAATAAAATGTGGATTTTGTATGAAAACCAACCTCCATACCAATACCTTCTATAGACAAATGATTGAATTTAGCATCTCTTAAAAGTTCTTTCGCTTTATCTACCCTAAATTTATTTATGAAATTGTTGAAATTTAACTCCAATTGATTGTTCAGGGCATAAGAAATTCGCCTAGGGTGAATTTGGGTTGCCTCTGCTATGTCAATTATGGTTAGGTTATGCTTCAAAAAACTTTGCGTACCTAGAATACTACTCGTTACTTTGGTTAGGACCTCCGACATTTCGTGGGAATCCATAAATTGATTTTTTTCTTCTTTAATTGACGGTTGGGACAACAATGGAACTGATGTCTCTATCTCAGAACTTATTTCTTTATAGGGTATATAACTTTGTTCTGGTTCATGAAGAATCAAATACAGCGATACTATATTTTCCTGGGTAATTCCTTTAAAAGAAACCCAATAGATCAATATCACATTAACAAGGGTTACAAAGAAGTAAAGGACATGGCTATCAATAAAATGATGAAGCAACAATAACAGTTGAAAAAAGATACTTCCATATATAAAAAATTTGGACCAATTTAAATCTTTATGAACCGTCTCAGAAAATTGATTGTCTACTTCTTTTTGATGCAATATAATCCAACGAATGGTCAATACACCAATAATAATGGAATAACCCAAGCCAAATACAAAATAAATCAACGCATAGGATGAAAATTTAAGTTGTAGTTTAGTTTCAATCGGAAGAAAGAAAATTATAAGTCCAATAACAGTTTCAGCCACACCTGGTATTAGCGTCCAATAACTCAGTTTTCTACCATTGAATACCGATACTTTTTGTATGTAAATATAAAACAATGGATAGGCCAAAAAATGAAAATGAACAGGAGGCAGTTCCAATATGGGATATTGATGTAAAACCTCCATATCCTCTAATATGTTTCCAATCGGTTCTAGAGAAAACAATAGTATAAATAACCCTAAAAAGAGTGTGGGTCTATTCTTTTTAGAGTGTAGTAATAACAACATTATTCCAAAAAGCAACCCTTGAATTACACCAAGGATATCCATAATGCTTATTATGTTATATGAAAACTCCATTAAGAATTACAAAATTACATTTTAATAGTTTTTCTATTCCCTGGATTTGATAAAATATACCCATTGATATAAAATAGTTTACTTGTATTTGGTTATAACCAAAGGAGTCTCGTCACTACTATAGTCATCATCACCTTAAAAAACCAATATATTTCCAATATTATGGAACAGTACTGCTCATAGATATAATTCTAGCATCTCTAATCCTATGCCTTCAGACTTTCCTATTCTTAAGATATTTTTGTACACCCTTACTGTGTGAATTAAATTATAGAATTGCAGCATAGCACAATGGTTTACTGAAAGCCTTTGTATTCCATCTTTTTTTCTGTGCTTACTTTAAGTTTAATATAATAACAGTTTAATAAAAAGTGTATACTCATCAAAAGAGACCTTTCCACTGAATATCTTGATAGATGTCTGTATCAACTTCTCCGCCATAACATCATTAAATCCAATACCTATAGCATATCTTTTAATCAGATGCATTTCAAGTTCATCGATTTCATGGTCTGCATAAACCATGCAAAACAATTCATAGATGTATTCAAAGCGCTCTTTTACGGTTGTAACAATAGGCAAAGGATAACTTGATGCTTTATTTAATATTTCGGCATATTGTTCCTTACTTATATCAAGTTTTCTCGAAAACATATTCAACATTTGTTCTTCCATTTCATTAAGGGTACCATCTACTAAAGCCATATTGACTATCGCTGCAAAATGCAGTATATTGCGTTTCTGAGTTCCAGACTCATATATTTGTGAAAATGACATATTTATTAATTTATTAAGTTTATTGTTTCTTTTAAGGATTATTATTTCCATCCACCCCCAAGAGCGCGGTATACTGAAATCCTAGCCATTATCTGCTCTTTTTTGGTTTCTACAAGCTCTATTTTAGATTCTAATGCATCTCGTTGTGTAAGCAATACTTCCATATAATCTGCACGTGCAGATTGAAAAAGTTGGTTTGCTATTTCTATAGATTTTGTGAGCGCATTAACCTGCTCATTTTTAAACTCATAATTCTTTTTCAGGTTTTCAATATTGGACAATTCATTAGTTACTTCCATATATCCATTTAGAATAGTTTTCTCATACTCAAAAACGGCTCTTAATTGTTTGGCATTGGCATTACTATATTCGGCTTTAATAGCATTTCTATTGATTAATGGGCCAACAACATCCCCTGCCAAACTATAAAAAAGGGATTCAGGGATTGAAGTCAAAAATTTTGGTCTAAATGCCTCGAGCCCAACTCCTGCCTTTAGACTAAATGATGGATAAAAATTGGCTCTTGCTATTTTTACATCTAATTTAGTAACTGCCAACTCATACTCAGCCCTTCTTATATCGGGACGATTTTGTAGTAATTGCGATGGTATTCCTGTAGATACAGTATTAATAGGAGTGTCTAAGAAATCTTCTGATATTCTGTTAATTGGTGTAGGTTGTCTACCCAACAAAAAGTTGATTCTGTTCTCAGCTTCAACAATCTGTTGTTTAACTTCATATTTACCACTCCTGTTTTTCAATACCTCTGCTTCAAAACGTTTTACCGCTAACTCGGTAGCGCGAGCAGCCTGTTTTTGGAGTTTAACGATTGCCAAGGCGTTTTGTTGAATTTCAAGATTCTGCTCTATGATAGTCAATTGACTATCCAAAGCAATCAATTCATAATAGGCATATGCTATTTCGGCAACTAGATTTGTTACCATAAAATTCTTGCCTTCCATACTGGCGAGATACTCCATCACAGCCGCTTTCTTTGAGTTACGGAGTTTTTTCCATACATCCAGTTCCCACGAAGCAAATAATCCTGTCGTATACTTTTGTAAAGGATCTGGAAATGCGTCCTCTTCTCGTATTGATAAATTGCTTTCCACAGCACCGTTACGGGTAAATTCTCCTACTTTTTCCACTTCTGCTCCTGCCCAATAATTAAGGAAAGGAAGATATTCTCCCTTTCGTGCCTTAATTTCATTTTTAGCAACTGCTATCTGTTGCAACATGATGTTTAATTCTTGATTATTTAGCAGTGCGATATCAATAAGAGTGTTCAAATATGAGTCGGAGAAAAAATCCTTCCAGGGAACCACTCCGTTATTAAGTGTGTCGTTCAATTGTTTTTGATATAACTCTGGAACAGTAGTATTTGCTTCCCGTATGTTCTTAATTGGCACACAGGATTGCAAGAATGCTAACAGAACAAAAAAGAGTATACCTGATTTTTTATATTTGAAAAATGTTTTCATTACTTATTCGTTTTTTTTCTAGCTGTAAGCTTTTGTAACAGTTTCTTTATTCGGGTTAATTCCATTTTGGTTTCACTTTTGCCCTCAGAAGTTCTTATAAACTCTTCAGAAACCGGTTCATCAGACTCATTTTTAATCAATCCTCGACCATCAGCCATTCTACCAAAAACGTAGTACAGCCCAGGAATCACCAAAACACCAATTAAGGTTCCGATAAGCATGCCTCCCATAGCAGAACCACCTATAGTTCTATTCCCAATGGCACCTGCTCCTGTAGCAATTACCAGTGGAATCAATCCCGCAACAAAAGCAAAGGAGGTCATTAGGATAGGTCGAAAACGCATCTTTGCACCTTCAATGGCGGCTGCCAATATAGTGGCACCTTCTCGTCTGCTTTGTACTGCAAATTCAACAATCAGCACTCCATTTTTACCAAGCAGCCCTACCAACATGATGAGTCCAATCTGAGCGTATACATCGTTTGCCAAGCCCATTACTTTAAGTAACAGGAATGAACCAAAAATACCAATGGGAAGTGATAAAATCACCGCCAAAGGCAATAGAAAACTCTCATATTGGGCGGCTAAAACAAGGTAGACAAATATCAATACCACTACAAAAATGTAAATGGATTCGTTACCGCGACCCGCCTCATCATATGAAAGTCCTTCCCAAGCAATATCATATCCACGGGGTAACTTTTCTTTGGCTACTTCACGTATGGCTTTGATAGCGTCATCACTAGTATACCCAGCTGCCGGAAGACCTCTAATTGCTGCAGAATTATACAGGTTGTAACGTGTAATCTCATTAGGCCCTAATTTTTTTTCAAGGGTCATGAAAGAAGAATAGGGAACCATTTCTCCTGTTTCATTCTTAACAAAAAGTTTTTCCAAATCAGACGGCAGTCTACGATATTCTGGACCTGCCTGCGTATACACTTTAAAGAATCGTCCGAATTTAATGAATCCCTGTTCATAGGTACTCCCTATAAGAATATTAAGATTCTCCATTGCTTTACCTATAGAAACCCCTTTCTGCATGGCTGCTTTATTATTGACCTTAAGCTCATACTGTGGATAGTTTGCCGCAAAAAAGGTAAAAAGACCTGTGAGTTCTTTCCGTTCCCGTAATGCATCCATAAACGTGTTGTTTATTTTTTCGAATTCCTGATAATTTGTATCATCGGTCTTATCCAGCAGACGCATCGCAAATCCACCCGAGGATCCAAAACCAGGTACTGCAGGGGGTTCAAAATATTCAATTATAGCACCTAAATCCTTGCTTTTCTCTTCTAATTCCTCCATGATTTCATGTACCGATTTTTCTCGTTCTGACCAAGTTTTCAAATTTATTAAACAAGTTCCGGCGTTGGAGCCACGTCCTTCAGTCATAATCTCATATCCTGCAAGTGATGAGACGGATTCTATACCTTCTATTTCCTCACATAACAACTGTAGATTTCTAGCAACCTCATTCGTGCGTTCTAATGTAGCACCTGGAGGCGTTTGAATAATCGCATAAATTGTACCCTGATCTTCATTCGGAATAAATCCTGCTGGTAAGACTTTGTTTGTTACAAAGATTCCTACACAGAAAACCAATAGAATCCCAAAAGTGACAACCCTTCTGTTTACAATACGCTTTAAAATATTAACATAGCGTCCTGTTAACTTCTCAAATCTACTATTGAACCAATCAATAAATCGGTTGATGAGTGTCTTCTTTCTTTGTTTGTTGTGGTCATTTTTCAAAATCATCGCACATAATACCGGAGTCAGTGTTAATGCGACAACGGCTGAAATTATAATAGAACCTGCCATTGTAATTGAAAATTGTCTGTAGAATACTCCAACGGGACCCGTCATAAACGATACTGGTACAAAAACCGATACCATGACCAGTGTAATGGCGATAATTGCACCACCAATTTCACCTATTACTATTTTTACTGCCTGGTAAGGTGTGAGATTATGGTTTCCCTCCATTTTGGCATGAACTGCCTCAACCACAACAATAGCATCATCCACTACAATTCCGATCGCCAGTACCAATGCGAATAACGTAATCAAATTGATAGAGAGCCCAAATAGCTGCATCACAAAAAATGCTCCTATCAATGAAACAGGTACAGCTATTATTGGAATAAGTGTAGACCTCCAATCCCCTAAAAACAGGAATACCACAATAGCCACCAGGATAAATGCATCCCTTAGTGTATGTATTACTTGTTCTATGGATGCGTCTAGAAAGTTAGAAACATCATAACTAATTTTATAGTCTACTCCCGGGGGGAGATATTCTTCGAGTTCATTTAATTTATCTTTTACAGTATCAATAACGTCACTAGCATTACTACCAAACGTCTGCTTTAATACTATGGATGCGGAAGGTTTTCCATCAAGATTGGAATAGATATCAAAAAACTCACTTCCTAATTCTACTTCCGCAATATCTCCCAACGTGAGGATTTCACCTTCCTCATTTGCTTTGATAATAATATTCTTGTATTGGTCTGCCTCATTGAACCTTCCTTCATATGTAAGTACGTATTCCAGAGATTGAGCCTGTTTTCCAGAACTTCTTCCCAGTCTCCCTGGTCTGGCAATGACACTTTGTTCATCGATAGCTTCCAAAACTTCTTCAGCTGATATATTATAGGCACGCATGCGGTCCGGTTTTAGCCACACACGCATAGCATATTTACGACTACCCAATATTTTGGC
Organism: Aquimarina addita; assembly: GCF_039539305.1. Lineage (NCBI taxonomy): Bacteria > Pseudomonadati > Bacteroidota > Flavobacteriia > Flavobacteriales > Flavobacteriaceae > Aquimarina > Aquimarina addita. Next base: position 93,425 of record NZ_BAABCW010000013.1, read on the forward strand.
ACTAGCAATACCTTTAATTCGTTGTAATTCAGGTACGATTTTGGTATAAGCATAATTGTATAAGAACTTTTCATCATTTTTCTTTGCATCACTATATAGATTCACATACATGAGCATACTGGGTTGAACCGGCGTAATGATGACGCCTTCACGTTGTACCAAAGGTGGTAATAATGGCATGACTTGATCTACCCTTGTTTTTACGCGTACAACAGCTTGATTAGGGTCTGTGCCCGGTTCAAAAATAATACGCAAAGTACCTTCGCCGGCACTGGTACCATCTGAAGCAATATAACGCATACCCTGAACACCATTAATGGATGTTTCTAGAGGAATCAAGGTTGATTTTACCAATACATCAGCACTTGCGCCCGGATAGGCAATAAAAATATTAACTGTTGTTGGGGCTATCTGAGGAAATTGAGAGGTGGGTAATTTATTGATGGAAAGCAATCCTGTAAAAACAATAATTACAGAGATGACTATGGCTAATACAGGCCTTTTTATAAATTGACTAAACATTTCTTTTGCTATTTACGGGTGGATTATTCTGCATAGAGGTCTAAACTTGACATCACTTTTTCAGGCTCAAGAAAATCATAAGCAATTTGTTCTCCTTCTTTTACCAATCGAATCCCTTCTAATAATACCTTATCGTTTTCAGAAAGTCCTTTTTCTAAGACAAACAAATGAGGTAGTTCAGCACTTATAAAAATTTCTCTTTGTTGAATCACGTTATTTTTATCCAGCACGAAGACAAATTTCTTGTCTAGTACTTCAAAAGTTGTTTTCTGTGGAATGATAAGAGCATTCATAAGTGGGATCTTCATTAAAATACTGCCCGTTTCCCCATGTCTAAGAATCTTTTCTGGATTTGGAAATGTCGCTCTAAATGCAATATTACCAGTCTCGTTATTAAATTCACCTTCTATGGTTTCTACAATTCCCTTATGATTGAATTCTTTGTTATTTGCCATTAATAAGCTTACTTCTGTTCTGTCATCTTTATGGCCATCTGTAATATAATCCAGATATTCAGCTTCAGGAACATTAAAATATACCCACATCTTACTGTTATCAGATAAAGTAGTTAGCAATTCACCTTCATCCAGCAGACTTCCTTCTCTTACGTGCAAGTGATCCATAATACCATCAAAAGGTGCTTTAATCTCTGTAAACCCTAGATGAGTTTTTGCCATAGTAACCTCGGCATTCGCTTTTTCAAAATTTGCTTTAGACATAGCCAATTCATTCGGGGAGACCACATTTTTATCTGCCAATAACTTAGTGTTTTTAAACTCGATTTCGGCTACATCGGCTTCAGCTTCAGCTTTTTGTAATTCTGCCTGATAGACATTTGGCATTATTTTAAACATCGGTTGCCCTTCTTTTACCGTTTGCCCTTCATCTACAGATATCTTTTGTAGGTACCCTTTTTCAAGAGCTCTTAATTCGATATGTCTTATAGACTGGATTTGACATACATAATCTTTGGTAATTATAGTATCCATTTTAATTGGACTGGTTACCAAATGTCTGACCTGTTCTTTATGTTCTTTTTTGTGTTGATTACAGCTTGTGTAGCCTAACAGAATCAGTAAGACTATAACAATGGGAATTCTTTTCATTACTTTAATTATTTAAATGAATTGAAATTTTGAGTACGATTGCATAGCACCGGACTAATTGACTATTGAATTAAAATTTTAAATACTGAGAAATGCCTAAATCGTTAGGACTTTAAAGTATAGGATTGACAAGCAATCTTGAGACGACAATATGTGATATAATGTGGTGTCTTGTTCAAACCTGCACTATTAGAAAAAGAACAAATATTGGGTCTTGTAGAAATCTCTACGTATTGTATATCACTATACTTGTGAAGCAGTATTTCATTTCTAAAACTCCCACCATCCTCAATACTAATATCATCAACAATAGGTGTAATTATATCAAGATAAATTTCTTCTTCAGCTTCTGAAGTAATACATTCTAAAGGCTGCGTATTGAATACTTCCCCTGAGGTTAGAGGAACAAAAAGCAAGGAAGAAATTAATATGAGAAACTTAAGTTTCATTAGAATTTTATAGAATCGTTTTAAACAAGGGCAAAAGTATTTTAAATCGATTCTCTTGTATAAGAATTACGAGAACAGAAAGTTTAAATTTCAGAAATTTGAACTCATTAAACTTTTAAGGAATCGATTTTAACTTTATTTATGAAAAAAAATATGAAGTATTTATTTTTATTAATAGTCACTACTCTATTCTCAACTAATTGCAACTCACAAACTGTCTTTATAAAAGGTAAAGAGGAAATTTCTTTTGATCATAAAGAGTTAAATGATATTCTACAAAGTGCATTAAATCTTAATCACATTGATTTTTTCTTCAAACAGCCTGAAAAAGAGAAAGGGCTAACAATTGTTATTAATGATTTTGTAGCACCCTATTATAAGAACCTTTTTTTGAAAAAAATTTGATAAAAAAGTAGTATTTAAAAAACATAGCCAAATTTATAGAGAAAGAGATAAAAAATTCTTGAATTTAATAGAACTTTTTAAAATTAACGATACCCTTAATGTAACCTACGGATTACTTTATAAGAATTTTGCAGTAATTTCTAAATTTGTCAAGAAAAATGATCAGTGGATTTTAGTTACAAAAAATGCTACATCTCAACCTAAATCTATTTATAATATGAAAATGGATAAGGAACATTGTTTAGTGGAACAAATAATGGAGACTAAACTAGGTAAGTTGGATAAATGCATAAAATATGATTTTTCTAAATAACTAATTCACAGAAAATTGAATAATCATAATCTTTCAAATTATTTAACTGACTACGTGGTAATTTTTATTACAAAAGAAGATGCTAAAATAAAATTCATTGAAATGAATACTGGTATCGAAATAGAGTAGTGACAATTAATAAGAGGGAATGGTATGTAGCTATTCCTTCTCCCATTAATAACATTTTTTATTTTTGTAGATACATAAAAAAGTAAACATAATCTCCTTTTACTAAATCTGATTGTACCTGCCTTGCTTTTTTGAACTGTGGTATATTCTGAAATCCCCATTTATTAACTAGTTTAAATGTTTCGATTAGTGTAGTTTTTGCTGCCACCTCTACTGCCACCTTTGCATCCTTAAAACCAACAAACCCTTCGTTCTCAATTGACAACGAAGGGTTTGTTTTAGTCGGGATGACAGGATTTGAACCTGCGACCACACGACCCCCAGCCGTGTACGCTAACCGGACTGCGCCACATCCCGATAAAATCGATTGCAAAGATACTAATATTCTTAGGATACTAATTAGATTTAATTTAAAATTAAAAGGAGAACATTTTGTCTATTTTCCGTTTTATAAAGAATAATTGAACAATGAATAATATTGAAAAAAATAATACGCTGTATACGGTTATATTATGAAATTTAAACTTTGTAAATGCTTTTTTAAGAAGGTTATTAGAAAGAAAAGAAAAATCAATATTAGCTACCATAGATACTGTATCTGTTGCAAAAAATGGTAGTACTATTATTAAACTTAAAAAACTAAATATAATAAATGCCCAGGTTTTTTTGGAAATTAAAGGCTTGTATGTAAATTGTTTCTGTGATGAAACTAACATAACCTCATCCATTACATTTTTTACAAAATAAGAGGAAGGATGGTCTGCTCCCACCTCTTTTACTAATTTTTGTATGTCTTTATATGGCTCTTCCATTTGTACTATTGATTTCTGGTAAAACGTAATATTTTAGTATCGAATATAGTTTTTTTCTGCTTCGAAATAATTTTATTTTTATATTATCTTCAGTCAGACCTATAATTTCCTTTATCTCTTTGATATTCTTTTCTTCAAAATAATAAAGTGTAATAATTGTAGCTTCATCTTCTGCTAATTTCAATATACAATTTCCTATAATTTCTTTTCTTTCTTTTTCTTGTAGATAACTTAAAGCATCATGAACTATCTCTATATGCTCTTCACTGATTTCTTCTACTTGCTCTGAAGTTATACTCCGCTTTTTAGACTTAACAATATCTAAGCTTCTACGATAAACAATTGTATATAACCAAGTAGAAAATTTAGCCTCTCCTCTATAGTTAGGCAAAGATGTATATGCCTTTACAAATGTGTCCTGTGCGATCTCTTCTGCTTCTTCTTTATTTTTAGTAATTCTGTAAGCAATCGTATATACCAGACTCTGATACCGTTCTACTAGTGTAGAAAAAGCATTTATATCTCCTGCAAGTATCTTATTAATATAATATTGATCTGATTGATGGTTCATGTATCTATAAGACGCTTGCTTTTTACTATTGGTTACAATAAAACTCAACTTTATACACTAAAATATGGATACGTCATCAGTGATTTAACTCTATTATTCTATTGGTTTATATCAAAATGATATACATTAAAAATAAAAACAACATTTTATGTAACCGATAGAAACAAGATCTCGTCATAGTAAAAAAACGAACAGTATTAATCATAAAAAATCAAACTATGAATCTAGCAGAAATTATTATCCCTTTAGCCTTTTTTGGATCTATTTTTGGTGTTATTTATTTATTTATTACTGCCAGAAATAAGGAACGCATGGCACTTATTGAAAAAGGTGCGGACGCTTCTATATTTTACAGTAGTAAAAAAAGAGTTACACCAGTATGGAAAGTTTTTATTCTCAACTTCTCTTTATTATTAATGGGAATTGGTGCAGGGATTTTTATTGCAGGAATTCTAAATGATATTATTGGAGTAAAAGAAGAAATTGCATATCCAGGCACTATATTCTTAATGGCAGGTGCTGGATTATTCACTGGGTTTACAATGACTAAAAACCTAGAGAAGCAAGAAGCATCCTAAAGTCCTGGCGATAATACTTCCAGTTGCTGAAAATCAAAAAATAAAGACCTATCAAATACTTGATAGGTCTTTCCCCAAATAAATTACTATTATAAAAATTGAATTCTAAAATTGTATATTTTACTTAAAAAGCAGCAACATATGTTGTTACTTCTTCTTCTTTCTCTATCTGAATAAACTTACCATGGTTATCCTCTATCAAATACCTCCCGGAAGCCAATTGAGATAAATCAATCTTTCCTGTAGTCTTAGATAATACATGGACCTTGTTTTTTACCTCAAACAATTTAATTTTATCCCCTTCTTCAAAATCTACCACAGTAATTAAATCTCCATCTCGAGCAATTAATAACTCATTTGATTCTGATGGAGCATAATAGTTTTCTAACTCTTCACCTATATTTACCTCATTGTAAGAAGTAAACTCACTATCTGTATCTACGATAAAATCAGTTCCTAAACTTTCTTCTATAATAATTTCAAGATCTGTTTTTTCTATTACTGCAGACTTACCTTGACTATTCTCTAATAAATATTTACCGATTGGTAATAAACTTAGATCTACTTGATCAATTGTTTTTGACAAAATATGAACACCTGTTTCTAATTCGAATAATTTAATCTTATCTCCTTCTTCAAAATTAACAACCGTTACTATTAAACCTTCTTGTACTACTTCTAAAGCATCGTCTTCAAAATTAGCAGCTGTGGTATTCAAAGTAATTAAAAAAGTAAAAAAAAGTAGTAATATTCTCATAATATGCCCGTTATAATGTAATAAAATTACGTGGTTACCATACAATATTATTACTAAAAACTCGTTTCACGAAAAAAAATGACACCTTTTAGACCAAATGGTTTCAATTTTCGATCAATGACACAAAAAAGAGCTTCTTGTACAAAAATAAAACTTAATACACTCATTTTCAGTTTATTAAAAAATAAAAACCAATAATAACATAGATGAAAAACATATAATACGGGTGAAAAGACTAAAAATCGATTTTAAGCGAATATTTCTCTCTAAAAAAAACGCTAACTAATTGTCAATTAATGAGTAATACTATATATGTTTTTTATTTAGGGGTATTTTAAAAGAGACTTTTTATATATGGTATTAACTAGATCATTTAAATGTTCACTTGTACAACTTATTTCATTCTCTCTTATTAAATAATAGCAAACATAATAGAGGCAAATATCAGCTAAACAAAAAAAGCTTCACTATTATATAATAGCAAAGCTTTTTTAAAATTAACACATTATTACTATAAACTATTCTTACTTTAATACTATATCACTATACTTAGCATTAATCGTTATAATCTTATCCGTATTACGTGTATCCTGAAATCCACTAACAAATACATTTCCGAAATTTCTACGCGCATTTGCTTCTACTGTTTTGGGTAATGAAATCCTGCTTTGAGCTCCACTATATGTTAAATTAAAAGCTGTTTCCGGTAAATTTAATTTAAAATCACTGTTTTCTACTGCCAGATCTAATGTAGAGAATGATTCTGAAAGAGCATCCACCGTAATAGCTCCAAAACTTCCGGATATCGCTGCATTTTCTTCTAATTCTTGTATGAATAGATTACTGGAGTCGGCATTCACTCGTAAATTTCTTGCACTATGGATTCTGCAATTTTTAACGTAATTAATTACTAACCTCCCTGTATTCCACTGTTTAATTGATACAGGTGAGTAAGATGCTCTTATAAAGGTATTGTCTCCATCAATCACATTAGCTTCTAATGCTGTATGCGCTAATGATGCTACAACATTGATCGCCTTTTCTGCTAACTTAACATCTCCGTGACGTACATTAAGTCTCAGACCCGCCTCTTTTGGTATCATTACCTTTATAACTCTATCGATCTTTGCCGTATTGGAACCAGAACTATACCTGTAAACTGTAACATTATTTCCATTTCTTTGCATAATCTGAACATCTCCAGAAAACTGTGATGACCAATTTTGCATCTGCTGTGCAAACTGTCCTCCCTCCCAACTTCCCAGTGGAATTTCCATTTTCGGACCTACCTGTACGGTATTATTTTGTAATTCTTTTGCCCAACCTTTTAAAACATTCTCAGAATTATCTCCGAATTTCTCACGAATCTGATCTCCCCATTGTTTTATATACTTCTCTTCATCTTTATTATACTTATTAGTATCAAAATTCATGCTGGCAAGATTCTCTGAGAGTGCACTAGGCATGGGATTATTTTCTATTTTCTGTAGAATCGGCCCTAACATATCAGTAATCATAGATCCCAGTTTATTGAATTCCTGTGTTCCTTTATTCTGACCATTAGATGTTGCCGATATCGTTCCTGACCAAAAATTACCAGTAATTGATTTTATAGTTACTTCTTTACTATTACCCAAAACCTGTACTTGCCAGTTCCCTAATAGACGTTCCTTATTTTCTTCTGTAATCTGATCTCCTTCTATATATGCTTCTACTCCTACAGTATTTTTGTTCCAGGTTTCGAATACAACCGAAGTATGACTTGTATTAAGATGCACAGTAACATCATTATTTACAGCAAACTTTTCACTTAATTTATGTTGCTTATTCTGAGCAAATACTCCTGCTACACATACAACACTGAGTGCAATGATATTAAACTTGTATATCTGTGTAATTCTCATTTTGGATTTTTTCTAATTCTTTTAGTTTATCTTTTAATCTGTTAAGTAATGAAAGCCTTAAGGTCAGGTTTTCCATCATGGCTTCTACACTTTGCATATTAGGGCCTACTTTAATTAACTCTGTATTTAGCTCTTTATATTCGTTATCTAAATTCTCTAAACGCTTCATAAAACTTTCTACCAGCTCTCTATTAGTATCATCTACCTTTATCTGAGATAATTCAAATTTTATACTGGTTAAAAAATAATTTTCTGCTTTTTGATACTCCGGAGAAATTTCTGCAAGCTGTGAGCGTTGCTTATCCAATACTACAGTCGCATTTGTCGCATCTGTATGTACCAATTCTGTTCCATCATCTATCGCTGTACCCGAATAATTAAATGTAAGTATCGAAACAGATAAAATAACAACAATACTCGCAGCTATCTTTAGCCATCCAAAATTAAGCGTACGTTCTTTGACAGGAAGTTCTTTATCTAATCTGGAAATAAACCGCTGTTGATGTCCTTCTCTAATATATTCGGAAGGAATCTGATTATCCTGTTTTAACAACTCTCTAATATCCTGTCCCATCTCTTAAATGTTTTAATTGTTCTTGTAATTGTTTCTTTCCTCTATGAACCAGTGTTCTTGATGCAACCGGAGTAATATCTAATATTTCACTTATTTCTTTATGATCATACCCTTCTATCAAAAATAACATCACAGCGTACTTATATTTCTCGGGTAATTTCTCTATTGCTCCTTTTACTTCATCTATGGTTACAGAATCCGCAACAGACCAGTCTTCTTGATCATCTACCGTAGCCATTACCTGCTCATTAATCGCTACCATATTCATCTTCTTCGCTTTTAGCATATCAATACTTTTATTGATCACAATTCTTTTTAACCAGGCACCAAAAGTTACATCACCTGTAAATTGATGAAGCTTCATAAATGCTTTTATAAAACCTTCCTGCATCGCTTCTTCTGCCTCAAATGGATCCTTAAGGAATCTCAATGCAACATAATACATACCATTGCTATACTTATTGTATAGTGTCACCTGTGCCTTTCGATCATTGGCCCTACATTTTTCTATTAGGTCGCTTTGTAACAAACTTTTATTGTTTTGGTTAGTGATATTCTACGTGTAAACCAGTTCTAAGTGTTATTCTCTTCTAAAGACGAGACACTTGCGCTTCTTGTTGCAAAATTATAGATAAAAAATAACTAAAAAAACAGAAGATACTGATTATCAAAATATTAATAAAAAATTAACGACTCGTAAGGTAAGGGTTTATAAGAAGTAAGTACTAATACTGCATTATAACATCAATAAACCAACAATTAATAGCGTAATAAAGCAAATGAAAACAGTACAAAAACATCAGAAGAATAATGAGATAAATAATGTGATCCATCTCATACAGAATAATATAGATTGTTCTAAAGAAATTATAAACCATATTGATACGATTCTTGAAACCAAAGAAATTCCAGCATCAATTTCTAATGATCTTATAACACAACGAAACGCGTGTGCCGTGAATGTGATGAACTTTGTAAGAATAACAAAGTTTATCTAAACATATTTAATAGTTGGTCATTATGGTTTTAAATTGCTTACTCATATCCCATTTAATAATAGTAGATGCTGTCAGAATACCGCTAGACATCGCTCCACACAGTCCCACAAGGGTTATATCCTGACCTGTAAGATACAATCCTTTGATATGTGTTTTGGGTCTCAAAACATGTGTATTAAAACGCTCGGGAGTATGCGATAAACCATATATTTCTCCTTTCTTATAATTACTAAAGGTACGTGTAGTAACGGGTGTAGATACCTCTGCATGAACGATATGATTTTCTAATTGAGGATATAACTCTTTAAGTAATGCAATTCCCTTTTTCTTGAAATTTTCCTTAATTTGATCATATTCTTCACCCCTATTCAACCAAGGTTCATTTTCGAATATTTCAAAATTTTCGTACCTGGCATTGCTTATCAATTGAATTGTAGCACGATGCTGTTGTTTACTACCCCAGGTACTATCTTTTGCTGAAGGGAATGATATATAAGCAAATGAGAGCTGGTCTTTTGATAAACTTTCTTTATCATTCAGAATCTCATCCGTATCCTTATGTGCATACCACCATATATTGTGTCTAGGTAACTGTAAATACTCATCACTTTTATCCAATCCTATATACAGGCATAGATGGCTTGTAGAAGGTTTCAGGCTTTTTAAAATCTGATGTTTCTTCTGTAATACCTTTTGATCCAGTAAATGTAAAAAAGTAGTATGTATACCTGTATTACTAATAACGCGCTTACAAGTAAATTCTTTATCATTAATTACTAAACCTCTTACTGATGTTCCTGCAGTAATAATCTTATTCACTTTAGCATTGATCAAAATATCCACTCCTAATGTCTTCAAATGCTTGCTAATTGTTTCATGAATTCTATTGGCACCACCTCTAGGATAGTACCCGCCCTCCATAAAATGATTAATTACAATAGCATGTGCTGCAAAACTACTTTTTTTAGGAGATAAACCGTAGTTTCCGCATTGAGCGCATAGAACAGCAATGAGTTCTTGATTATTCGTTAAACTGCTAAGTATATCATACGTTGTCTTCTGTGACCATTTTTTATGTAATTTTCTAAAAATATGTCCTACAGTATTACGCAAGACAAAAGGAAATACTTTTTGCACAAAAAAAAGGAGATTACTTTTTGAAGATCTATCAAGCAAATCTAAATAATCATCTATAGCAATAGTATCTTTAGGAAAATAAGAGTGAAATTTTTGTCTGAAATTTTCTCTTCCACTTACGAATTCAAATTTCTTTCCGTTTATATACGCCACATCATAAGGATCCCCTAATGCATCCCATTCTAATTCTTTATCAGACAGGTAATTAAATATTTTACGAAGTTGAGAATCCCTAGCCATATTACCTACATAATGAACTCCTACATCCCAAGTAAACCCATTACGTCTCTTAAAAGTATGTGTGAAGCCTCCCGGAGTATAATGTTGTTCTAAAATCACAACTTTTTTTCCTGCTTTTGCCAAAAATACAGCCGTGCTTAACCCTCCAATTCCAGAGCCTACAATTACGTAGGTTTCATCTGTAAAACTATAGTCTGAAGTAAACTTTTTATAGGATTTCTCCACCATACGCATGCGGTAAGGTTTCAAAAATACATAAATATATATACATTAATATGTAAAAGTAGTATCTTTAATCTTCAAATCCCATACACATGTCAAAGCGTCTGAAAAAAACTATATTAATCATAACAGGAGTTCTGATCCTTGGATGTATCGGGGTATTTATTGTTAAGTCCATGACAAAGCAACACAGTCCGGAAGAAACTGTAAGTCATATCTCCGGAGATGCTACTTTTACGGTTTTCTATAACAGACCTTATAAAAAAAAGAGAGTCATTTTTGGTGACTTAGTGCCTTTTGAAAAAGTATGGAGAACAGGAGCAAATGAAGCGACTACTTTTACAACCAACAGAGATATATTAGTTGATGGTACTGTATTAAGAGAGGGAACCTATACTTTATGGACGATTCCTGGTAAAGATTCCTGGAAAGTCATTTTTAATGGATACTCTTATGATTGGGGAGTAAGCATGATTGATGGAACTCCCTCTAGAAATCCAGAATATGATGCGCTTACTATAGAAGTACCAGTATTACCTTTACTTAACATTGTTGAACAATTTTCTATTTATTTTGAAGAAGCAAACGATTTTACGATTATGTATCTGGCATGGGATCGAACGGCGATAGCTATACCATTAAAAGTTTCATAGTTTTCTACAACAAATGCTATACACATCAGGACTAGAGTAAAAATAAATAATTGTTATAAAACAATACAGTGACTAGCCATAATTCAACATCAAAAAATCAATCTCCTATTATTCCTTCCGGAACTAATCAGAAGGCAATGGATCGTTTTATGAAGTTGCAGCAAAAAGAAGTATCAGTACCTGCTATTTTTGAAGCAATTATTGCTAAAAAAACTACCGCACTCAGCCAGGGGATCACCTTAGTAGAGAGCACGCAAAAAAAGCATTACAAAAAAGCACAACAACTAATAGAAAAATGCTTACCCTACAGTAATAAGGCAATACGAATAGGAATTACCGGAGTTCCTGGTGTTGGTAAAAGTACATGTATTGAAGCGCTTGGAAATCTTCTCATACAACAAGGCAAAAAAGTAGCTGTACTTGCTGTAGATCCTAGCAGTACTATATCCGGAGGGAGTATATTAGGTGATAAAACCAGAATGGAACTACTTGTTCGATCACCGGAAGCCTTTATAAGACCTTCTCCATCAGGAAAATCATTGGGCGGGGTAGCTCGCAAAACCCGCGAATCAATTATTTTATGCGAAGCAGCGGGATATGATATTATCATTATCGAAACCGTTGGTGTGGGACAAAGCGAAACTGTAGTACATAGTATGGTAGACTTTTTTCTTTTATTAAAGTTAGCTGGTGCAGGAGATGAATTACAAGGGATTAAGCGTGGAATTATAGAAATGGCAGATGCTATAGTAATTAATAAGGCAGATGGAGATAACATAAAAGCTGCACTGGAAGCTAAAAGTCAGTTTAAAAAAGCATTACACCTCTATCCTATAGCAGAAAGCAACTGGTCTCCAGAAGTACATACCTGTAGTGCATTGACTAATGAGGGTATAGACGATATCTGGAAAATTATTCAAACCTATCTGGATACCACTAAAAAAAATGGATTTTTTGAAAGAAACAGAATTCGTCAGAATGAATTTTGGTTAGTACAGACAATAGAGGAGCAATTAAAGCATTCTTTTTATAACCACCCAAAAATTAAAGAAACACTACCCTCGCAATTAGAAGCAATACAACAGCAAAAGATTACTCCGTTTACTGCGGCCGCATATTTATTAGAAATTAGTAAACTTAGCTAATAAACTATCATAATTCATATCTGCATATGAAGTAAACTACACGATTGTGATTTATCGTTGTGCTCGCATTTTTTTATTAAAACGATATACATACCCTATACTCAATTCAGAAAAATCAGCCTGTCCTAAATTAGCATTGATATGTGCTGAAATAAAAAAATTATTCTTTGGAGATTTGTTTGTATTTGTAACGTAATATTTAATTCCCATTCTACTGGAGATAGTTCTTTTTACCTCATAATACCAATCTAATTCACCTAAATAGTAGACATCATCATACACAAACCCCTGACTAAGTTGCCAATCAATTTTATAAAAAGGTTTAGATATATTCAATCCAATGTCAAACTCCAGACCTATATGACCTAAAAGAAGTTCTGCAGTACCAAACAATCCATAGTTTGTAGCATATCTAAATGGGTTTTCCTGAAAAAAGGGTACTTGCTCTATCACTAGTTCTCCATCATTCTTGATGTAGTCATAATAGTGCTCATAAAATCGATAATAAATTCCTCCTCCGAATTTGAAAGTCTTATTAATTATTGTGCCTGTAGAAGCAGCTACAGAATACACCTCCTTTTTATCATTAAAAACTTCAGATAAAACATTCTGACCAATTCCTGTTCTTACTTCAAAATAACGCTGAGAACTTCGTTTTTTCTCTGACTGTTTTTTATATCCTTGTGTTTCCTTTATTTCGGATTTTGAGTTGATCAATGAAGAAACACTTACTTGTAATGAATTAAGCCCTTGATTAGGTAGTCTTGTATGCCCGTTAGAGTGATGCATATAGCCTAGCCCCAAACGCCAATTAGCTTTTGCTCGTGCTATAAAATCATAATACAAAAATGACCTGTATGACCAATTAAATTTTGTGGTAATCGCTTTATTAAAAGGATTCGTTTCTATATCATACAAGGTATCTTGATATGATGCTCCAAACCCAACCTGGAGATTCCATCGATTGGTTTTCTTTTTTGATAACCCAAACTCTATAAAAGGCATCAATGCATATGAAATTCCTATTTTTTCAGTATTTCCAAAATCAGTGATTCCAAAAGTAGCGCCAGTTTTAGGATATCCTAAGTACCTCATCCAAGCTATATCTTCAGAATCATTGTTAGTACCAATACTTAGAAACACTCCTTTTTGCAAACTAGATGTAGGAAAGAGTGTATTAGCCTCCATCGTTTTTCCTGTTAAAATTTCCGGTATAAAAAAGAATGTTTTTTTTGTATGACCATTTGCTGTTTGACCGTTTAGGTTTAGTCCGATAAAAATAAGTAGCAAATAAAATATATTGTTCATAAACGTGTCATTCACTTTAACTAAAGAAATGAAACGTTATTTCATTGTGATTTAACTAAAGTAATTAAATGAATTCTGAAACTTCTGTTTTCACAATTATTTAAGAAATTCAGTTTTCAAATATGTCACTTTAAATTTTAGTATACAAAAAGTAATACTAGATTTATTAAAATCAGCTGAAGAACAATTCACTAAAAAACAATCTTTTTATGAATCATCATCAATTCCTTCGAGTTCAGTTTCATCGCTTGCTAAGGTAGAAGTAGTATCATCGTCATCGTCATACTTCTCCATAGTATCGACAAGACGCTGACTGATTTTTACCAGATAAATAGTATCTTCAGTACGCACCTCGACTGCTTCTATCGCTTCATTATGCTGATTTTTGAAGGCTATGATATCATTATCAGAATAGCCATCGGGAAACTTCTCTACAAGAAGGTCTAAAATGTCATTATTTAATTTTTTATAGTCAACAATTACTCGTCTCATAGTGGTAGGCTTTAGGTTTTTGGTCAATCAATCTATACCGTTTTTCACTTGAAATAAACATGGGTATTACATGTCTAAAATATAAGCAAATAATAAAGGTGCGACAATAGTCGCATCGCTTTCTATAATAAATTTTGGAGTATTTATATCTAATTTACCCCAGGTTATTTTTTCGTTGGGTACTGCACCAGAATAGGAACCGTAACTAGTTGTCGAATCCGAAATTTGACAAAAATAACTCCAAAAAGGAGTTTCCGTCTGTTCCATATCCTGATATAACATAGGAACTACACAAATAGGAAAGTCTCCTGCAATTCCTCCTCCTATCTGAAAGAATCCAATTCCTTCTTTAGAATTATTAGTATACCAATTCGCTAAAAACGTCATATACTCAATTCCTGATTTCATTGTACTGGCTTTAAGCTCCCCTTTCATAACATACGAAGCAAAAATATTACCCATCGTACTATCTTCCCATCCTGGCACCACCATAGGCAGATTTTGTTCTGCAGCAGCGTACATCCAAGAATCTTTACTATCAATTTCATAATATTGCTCTAATACTCCAGACAATAGTAGTTGATACATAAATTCATGCGGGAAATATCGTTCTCCTTTATCTTCAGCGTCCTTCCATATTTTATAAATATGTTGTTGTAACCTTCTGAAAGCTTCCTCTTCTGGAATGCAGGTATCTGTAACACGATTTAATCCTTTTTCTAATAATGCCCACTCGTCTTTTGGAGTCAGATCCCGGTATTCGGGTATACGTTTATAATGCGAATGAGCTACTAAATTCATAATATCCTCTTCAAGGTTAGCTCCTGTACACGAAATAATATGAACTTTTTCTTTGCGTATTATTTCTGCAAAGATTTTGCCTAATTCTGCTGTACTCATAGCTCCTGCCAGAGAAACCAGCATTTTGGCTCCTTTATTTAATTGATCTTCATATCCTTTTGCAGCATCTACTAAGGTTGCAGCATTAAAATGCAGAAAATGCTTTTGTATAAATTTTGATACAGGACCTTTATTATTCATCGTATATATTCGTCTTTTTTGTTTTAGAAGAATTTATTTCTTGTTGTGCTCCCACATATTCCTGATCTGCATTTTCTTCCATAAATTTATAACTAAGTAATTTATAGTACAGTTTTGCAGCTAAAAAATCAGAAGATTTATCATGCTCATTAGGGCATAATTCTACAATATCAAAGCCTACTACATTCTTTTCTTTAAAAACCGACTTCATAAACTCCATAGTTTCATACCAAAATAGACCACCTGGTTCTGGTGTGCCTGTGGAAGGTAAAATAGAAGGATCAAAGGCATCCAGATCAAAAGTAATAAATACATTATCTGTCATCTGATCTATGGCACTATCCATCCAATATTCATCGGTTACCATATCGTGCGCAAAATAGGTCTTCTCTGTATTCATAATTGTTTTCTCAATACGATCCATACTGCGAATCCCAACCTGAATTAAATTGGTTTGTTGACTTGCCTCATATACGGCACAAGCATGGTTACAAGAGCTTCCCTCATATTCCGGACGTAGATCCGCATGAGCATCAATATGCAATACCGTTAAATTATTAAAACACTCATTAAATGCTCTTATCGTACCTATAGAAACAGAATGTTCGCCACCAAAAACGGTCACAAATTTATTTCTTGTAATATGCTTTTTAGTGAGCTTATGGACAGCATCCACCAGTGCTTCAGGAGATTCATTTACGGTTACAGCTTCTTCCAGATATACTCCTTGCTTATAGACTTCTGTATCCGTTTCTATGTCATACAATTCCATATTGGCAGAAGCTTCTAAGAAAGCCTCAGGACCTTTATCAGCCCCTTTTTGCCAAGTACTGGTTCCATCATAAGGAACTGGAATTAAAACAATCTTTGAATTCTCTAATTTTGCGAACTGGTCTGGTATACCAGCATAGTTTTTAATTTTCATTATAGCCTAGTATTTGTAAAAAATCTTCACTCTTTTGCTGTTCTCTAAATAATTGGGTACTCAAGTTACCATTTTCATCTTTATTTATCAAAATATGTTTTGGTTGTGGAATCAAACAATGTTGTAACCCTCCAAAACCTCCTATAGTTTCCTGATAGGCTCCTGTATTAAAAAAACCTATATACAGAGGTCTGTCTTTTCTGTATTTTGGCAAATAAATTGCATTGATATGTTGCTCACTATTATAATAATCATCACTATCACAAGTTAATCCTCCTAATAAAACCCGCTCATATTCATGATCCCATTTATTCACTGCTAACATTACAAAACGCTTATTAATAGCCCACGTATCCGGTAATGTTGTGATAAAAGAAGAATTAATCATATTCCATTTTTCGCGATCGTTTTGTTGTTTTTGATATAACACCTCATAAATAGCTCCTCCACTCTCTCCCACTGTAAAACTACCGAACTCTGTAAATATATTAGGTACAGGTACATTTCCTTCCAGACAGGTACTATGAATCTGATTGACAATCTCATCAATCATATACTGGTAATCATACTCAAATGCTAATGAATTTTTAATAGGAAAACCTCCCCCAATATTGAGACTGTCTAATGATGGACAGATCTTTTTTAAATCCACATATACTTTTAGACATTTCTGCAACTCATTCCAGTAATAGGCATTGTCTCTTATACCTGTATTGATAAAGAAATGTAACATCTTTAACTCTACCTGAGTATTATTTACTACGTGTTTTTTATAAAACGGAATAATATTTTTATACCCAATACCTAATCTGGAAGTGTAAAACTCAAATTTTGGCTCCTCTTCTGATGCGATACGTATTCCTATTTTAAATTTTCTTCCTATACTTTCTGATAACAGATCAACTTCTTCATAATTATCAATAATTGGAATACAATTATGATGTCCTTCATTGATCAACCTGCTTATATTGCAAATATATTGTTCTCTTTTAAAACCGTTACAAATCACAAACGTATCATTCGTAACTTTCCCTTTAGATTTTAAGCGCTCTACAATCTCTATATCAAAAGCAGAAGATGTTTCGATATGCACTTCATTTTGAAGCACTTCAGTAAGTACATGCTCAAAATGTGAACTTTTAGTACAATAGCAATAATGATAAGAACCTTTATAATCATTTTTCTCTATCGCATTCTTAAACCAAAATTTTGCTCTATTGACATTTTCTGATATCTTAGGTAAATAGGTGAATTTTAATGGTGCGCCGTATTTCTTTACCAGCCCCATCAAGTCAATATTATGAAAAGTAAGGGCATTCTCTTTGAGCTCAAACTCCTCTTGAGGGAAGTCAAATGTTTGACTAATCAGGTCAATGTATTTAGTATTCATTTAGAGTATAGTATTAATAAACAAAAAATATAAACTGAAATATAAAAACTAAATTAAACTCTGATTTGTTGGTAAATGGTAGGCACGAAGAAACATTCGTATTGGTATAAAATAAGTGTGAAAAAGGAAGTACGCTTTAAATTTCGGTTACTTATCCAATAAGCTACGTATGATAGAAACTCCCTTTCTTTCATAAGCCCGAATCTAGAAACATGTGTCATAATGCTCAGCTCAATTGCTATTACAAGTCTAAATAAAAAAAATGACACTTTATAAATTACTATTAAAAAAATAATAATTTTTTGATATATTCAAAGATTCCTAAAACGAACTAGTACTTTCTAATACTAGTAAGGAACTATTAATCACTAATGATTTAAACTAAACCTGACAGCAATAAAATAATGACAGTTCATTTTAAAAAAAATAGTCTCCTTTATATTTCTTTATTGATCTTACTCTTTTTTTCCTTCTTTCTTTATTTTTTTACATTAGAAACATATGAACAGATAGAAGTTTTTTCTTTATTCATCAGACAATGGTTCGGAAGGTTTTACCTATGGCTGGGATTAGGATGTGTTTTGCTATTAATTGCTTTATTAATATCTCCTTTAAGAAAAAGACGTTTAGGCACATCTGCTGATAAACCAGAATTTTCTAACCTTGCGTGGATATCCATGCTCTACAGCGCAGGTATGGGAGCAGGAATATTATTGCGTGCAGTACAAGAACCTGTTTTTATGATGCAGCACCCGCCAATTATCAATGATAGACCTATAGCAACTACAGCATTAGAGTACACCTTTTATCAATGGGGGTTTACTGCGTGGGCATTTTACACCATATTTGCTATTGTTATAGGGCATTATCTTTTTAAAAGATCAAAAAAAGTATTACCCAGTAGTGCATTTAGTGCTGTAGAATCTGTCTTCGCATCAAAAAAGCATCAGAACATACTACTAAAATGTATTGATATTCTTGCTATTCTTACTACAGTATTTGGTTTGGTCGCTGCCATTGGATTAGGTACCACACAGATTGAAGGAGGGCTACACCATTTGTTTCAATTTGATTTTGGAACTAATGGTACCATATCGATCCTATTCATTATTTCTATAGTAGCTTTTTTATCTGTTTTTAAAGGTGTTCATAAAGGGATCAAACTCATTTCTACGTGGAATATTTATATTACCATAGCGTTGTTATTTTTTGTTTTTGTGCAGGGAGACATGATTGCTATAATCACACAATTTGTAACCTCATTATATTACTATATCATAGACTTTATTCCGTTAAGTTTAGCCCTCGGAACCTATAATCCAGGAGAACAATTCTTAACAGATTGGACTTATTATTATTGGGCTTTTTGGTTAGCCTGGGCTCCCTTTACTGGTATTTTTATCGCTAGAATTTCTAAAGGCAGGACGCTACGAGAACTAATTATAGGCGTCTTATTAGTGCCATCACTAGGTACTTTTTTTTGGTTTACAGTATTTGGTGAATCTGCTTTTCAAATCATACATACATTATCTAATTATTCAGGAGAATTTGATAATGTATTTAGTTCTATCTTTATTTTTCTGGAAAACTATCCTTTTCAGGGTATGATCAACATGATTACCATACTTTTATTAATAAGCTTTTTAGTTACTTCATTAGATTCGGCTATTTTTGTTTTAAGTATGTTTACAGATCATGGAAAGCAAAACCCTTCTAAAAAACATCGAATCTTATGGAGTATAATACTTACAATTTTTGCGATTGGTATACTCCTATTAGGAAATATAAGAGAAGATATTGATGTATTAATTGCTATGCAAAAACTATTAATCATTACCTCGCTACCATTCTCTCTATTCATGGTGATCATGATTCTATTATTTATTAAAGATTTTAAGAAAGAAGAAGATACTATAGTTACCAAATAACTGATCATTTCTTACGTTAGATCATAATTGATATGAGGATACAAGAAATAATACGAAAAAAGTGGGTAAAATGGCCATTGCTTTTTATAACTACGTGCACCTTATCGTCTCTTGCTTTGTATGTTAGCGTTTTTTTGGGTTTCTGGGGCAAACTACCTACTAATGAAGAGTTAAGCTCATTAAAACAAGCAGAAGCGACACAAGTACTGGATACCCATGGGGTCTTGATCGGTAAATATTATATTTATGACAGACAACCCATCTTGTATGAGCAACTACCTCAACATCTTATCGATGCGCTCATTGCGACAGAAGATATACGGTTTTATGAACATGATGGAGTAGATAATACTAGTTTACTAAGAGTCTTCTTTAAAACTATACTATTAGGAGATTCGTCATCTGGGGGTGGTAGTACGGTTACATTACAATTAGTTAAGAATCTATTCGGCAGGAAGGATCACGGAGCCTTTAGTATTGTGATCAATAAACTAAAAGAGTCTATTGTAGCAAAACGCATCGAAAAAATGTATTCTAAACAAGAAATTCTTACACTCTACTTTAATACGGTTCCCTTTCCGGATAACACATATGGTATAGAAAGTGCCGCGCTAAAGTTTTTTAACAAACCTGCATCAGCACTCAACTTAGCAGAATCAGCAACTCTGATTGGCAGTCTGAAAGCAAATCATAGCTACAATCCACGACTCTTTAGTGAACGAAGCCAACTACGCAGAGATGTTGTATTGCAACAGATGGTAAAATATGAATATCTGGATGCTACTATTGCAGCTCAAGAAATGAGTAAGAATATTGAATTGGATTATCAATATTTTAATCACGATACGGGCGTAGCTCCTTATTTTAGAGAAGCAGTAAAAAAAGAAGTACAAGCTATACTCTCCGGGTATACAAAAGAAGATGGAAGCACTTATGACATCTATAGAGATGGACTGATTGTCCATACTACTCTGGACAGTAAGATGCAATTACTTGCAGAAGAATCGATGAAAGAACACCTCCGGAATTTACAAAAAGCATACGAAAAATCGTATGGAGATCAGGCTCCCTGGAAAATTAATAAAAAATTAATCCAACATGCCCTACAACAATCATCAAAATATAAAGAGTATGAAAAACAAGGAGTATCCAAAGCTCAAATAACTGATTCCTTTTCTTTAAAACGAGAAGTTGAACTCTTTGAATGGGATGGTAATACCACCAAAACAGTTTCAGTTGCAGACAGTATTCAACACTATTTAAAGTTTTTAAATGCTGGAATGATCGCTATCGATCCCTCTAACGGAGCAGTGCGGGCTTATCTGGGTGGAATTGATTATCGATATTTTAAGTATGATCACGTTTCTCAGAGCAAAAGACAGGTTGGTTCTACTTTTAAACCTTTTGTGTATACCACTGCTATAGAAAATGGGATGAAGCCCTGCACCTATTTCCCTATTAAAGAGGTCACCTATACGAACCTGAAAAATTGGACTCCCAAAAACGCTACTGCACAAGAAGATCCTTATCTTAACTATACATTAGAAACCGCATTGAGTAACTCCGTTAATACAATCGCTGTGAAAGTAATGAATGAAGTAGGCGTAGATAAGGTATTGAATCAGGTACAAAAAATGGGAATTAATGAGCCCTTGCCAAAAGAGCCATCTATTGCCTTAGGTACCGCCGGTATAAAAATTAAAGAATTAGCGGGTGCATATGCTAGTTATGTAAATCAATCTAAAAGTGTGCTCCCGTATTACATTACTAAAATTGAAGATAAAAACGGTAACCTGATTGCGTCTTTTGAACCCTCTGTATCAGAAACACCTGCATATAGTGAATATACCAGGCAAACCATGTTAGAAATTATGAAAAGTACTGTTAATCATGGTACCGCCACCAGTATAAGAAACATCTTTGGGCTTACTAATGAAATAGCAGGTAAAACAGGAACTACTCAGAACAACAGGGATGGTTGGTTTGTTGCGATCACACCAAAACTAGTGGCGGTTACCTGGGTAGGAAATGATATGTACCAGATTGGTTTTAAAACAACGGCTCTAGGACAAGGTGCTAACTCTGCGCTGCCCATCTTTGCTAAACTATATCAAAAAATGAATGCGGATACTACCTTTAATACAATTACTAAAAGTAGTTTTGAAAAACCCTCTGCGCAAGTAATAAGAGATCTGGACTGCGAGCCTGAAAAACGAGATAACTTGCTTAAAAGAATTTTTAGTAAAAAGAAGAAAAAGAAAAAATTTGGGGTCAAATAAAATTATTGCAGGTCTAATTAGATGTATAATCATCTTCTATAATAATAAAATCAAAAATACAATAACCTGCTACTATTTTTGTTCTATGTTTTCTACATAACATAGATAGGTCCAATTATAATCCACACACAAACAGTAATAAAAATGAAAACACATATCTTATATTTCTATCTCATATTTAGTTTTTGTCTTTTAAAAGTTTCAGCACAAGATTGTAATGACCAAATATACGAGGGAGAAGGAACCTATTATGATGGTGTAGCAGGAGGTACTTCTGGTAATTGCTCTCTACCAGTTACCACAGGAGACATTTTTCATTGCGCTTTAAACAACATAAATTATGATAATAGCAATGCCTGTGGTGCTTGCATAGAAGTTACAGGAGCTAAAGGCAGTGTAATACTTCAGGTAGTAGACAGGTGTCCTGAATGTGCAAGTGGAGATGTAGATATGACAGAAGAAGCTTTTGCTATGATTGCTGATGTAATTGACGGGAGAGTTCCTATCTCCTGGAAATTTGTACCCTGTGAGTTAGACAGTAGCGATGATTCTATAAAAATTAATTTTAAAGAAGGTTCTAGTGAATACTGGACAGCAATTCAATTTAGAAATAGCAGGTATGCCATTTCTACTATGGAATATCAAGTTTCTGCAACGGATTGGAAATCTGTTGATCGGGTATTATTCAATTTTTTCATAGAGACTGATGGAATACCTTCTCCTATGAATTTGAGAATCACCCCAATTATTGGTGAACCTTTGATTTTTGATAATATTCCGTTAAATCTAAATGCTGATTACAATACGGGTAAGCAGTTTTCTATCCCATTAGCTTGTCAAACATTATCTGTTGAGGAAATAGAGACGCAAGAAAATACATTTGTATACCCTAATCCAACTTCGGATATTTTCTATTTAACGCAAAGTAATACAGATTGGACATTAATCTCTGGTAGTGGAAAGATAGTAAATAAGGGTAATAGTCAACAAATCGATATGTCTGGGTTGCCTAAAGGACTTTATATATTACTTACAGAAAATCAACATATTAAACTAATTAAAGAGTAAATGTGATTTTTTACCCATACTTCTTTATTAAAAGAGTATGGATCTTATAAGCTCCCATCCCTAATAGCATTCCTACAGCCATACCAGTAATGATATCAGTAGGATAATGAACCCCTACATAAATCCTACTGTAACTAACGATAATGGCCCATACTACCATAAAAGGAAAGATATATTTTAGTTTTTTTTGTAAAGCCAATCCGGTAAAAAATGCCAATGCCATAGAACTTGTCGCATGACCAGAAAAATAACCATGACGGCCACATCGCTCTGCTATAAATCGTATGACGTCTGCAACACCTTCTGCTCGGCAAGGTCTGGGTCTTAATATGATCGTATTCTTAAATAAAAGCGATAATTGATCCGAAGTAGCAATTAAGGCTGCAACTACCAAAAGTGTAATTACTGTGCCCCTACCTCCAAAGTATTTATAAAAAAAGAACAGCAAAACTAAATAAAGCGGGATTTGATAAAATTTTTCGGTCATAAACAACCAAAAACCATCCCAAAAGGGAGTCCCTAAATTATTAAGGTAAATAAAAAGATCTTTATCTAATTGTATTAATTCTTCCATGATTTTAATTGTTTTACATCAAATAAAACTCCTCTTGAACCTACGTAAGAAGCCTTGAGGGTGTGCTAAAATTACGAGAATTATGATTTATCATACCGTTCTATTTCCCGATCATAAAAATCATTCGCTGCCTGAAAAAGAATTTCTGATTCTGTAAGCAATTCTTCTTCTTCGTTTTTATCAAATTCCTCCAGCCACTCAACATCATCATCTGCTAAATCAATAATAAAACGGGGGAACTCTGTGTGAATGACAAAGATCGAATCTGGATAATCTGTATTATCACCCAATAAAAATTTAGGAAATTCCATATTATAATTTATTAAGAAGCAAAGCTACAAAAGTTTAGAATGAATATTGCTAAAATAGTAAGAGGTAAATTTTATATCAAAATTTACCTCTTACTATTTTTATAATACTATTATTTTATTATTCAATAATAATTTGCACCCTTGCATTAGAGCCTAGCTCTGTATTATCAATTTCCGGATCATCCTGAGGTTGCGTATTAGCAACTCCTGTACTTTCTATCAACGTTTCATCAATCCCATTTTCGATTAAATATGCCTTAACAAAGCCTGCTCTGGCATAGGATAGAATTTCATTTTCAAATGAAATTTCAGAATCATTCGCATGCCCTATAATCTGTACACGATTTACTTTAAATATTTTTAAGTACTGTAAATAAGAATCTAATTCTTTTTTAATCTCCTGATATACTTCACTCTCTCCTATTAAATATTCAACATCAGAAAAATCCAATGCCATATTACACACATCTGATTCTACAAGATTACTTACACTTCTCATTTCTAATAGTTCTAAATCATCTACAAAGTAATAAGCATTTTCAAAACCACCTCCTTTAACTGATTTTCCTTTTGGACTATCAGAAAAATAACCAATTGAAATATATTTTTCTGTTCCTTTTGCTTTATATATACCACATACTTTAGTCCATCCTTTTGTATCACAAATCAATTTAGAAGACTCTATATGTAGATTATACTTAGAGGTCTCAGTAATCCTAGGCACTCTGGCAGTAAAATAAGATCCTATAGAAGAGGTACAAGAATTAGATAGCCCTTCTGATAAAGATACATACATATGAAAATAATAATATTTTCCCGCTTTTAGAGGACTGTTTAATTTTGCAGTAAATGATTCTTTTGTATTATTTCCGGCTATATAAATTCCTACCTGGCCTTCGCCTGTTCTTGGTTCCTGAGGACCAAATTGTTTTAAAAAATTAGGAGCCTTGTGATCAAAATTTACTTCATTAACAAAAGGGTGATGAGCATCGGGACTATTCGTTAAGGCTTTCCAGTCCGATACTACCCCAAAATTTCTCATTTCGTGAATTAGCTTTTTTACTGCTGGATTTGTTTTTTCAAAACTTGGATTAGGTATTAAATTCTGAGCGTTATTTGTATACTGTACTCCGATAACAAATAAAATAGTAAGTAAAAAATGTAGCGTAGGTTTTGGGATATGCATTTCTTAAAATTTGTATTTATAATTAAATTTAGGCGTCGTTAAATTGATGTTAATATAGGTCATACTTTGGTAAGTAACAAAACTAATCCATAAAAATAAATCAATCAAAGCTTTGAACATCACAAAAACTAAACACAGACTACAAAAGATGCTAAAAATCAACTTCTTTACGTATCAAATTCTTACTTAAATAATTAAACCTCATATATAAAAGTATCGCAGATACTGATAAACCGGCAAGTAATCCTATCCAAATCCCCTCACTTTTGTAAGATGTATGTAAAGACAAATAATAGCTGATAGGAAAACCTACGATCCAGTACGCTATAAACGTAATGATGGTTGGAATAATAACATCCTGCAACCCTCGCAATGCTCCAAGAACTACTACTTGTATCCCATCTGAAATCTGAAATAACGCAGCAATGATTAAAAGTCTGGCAGCAATACCTATAACTTCTGTATTATCAATTAGATTGGTCATATCTTTTTCATCTAAATATATAGCAGGTAACGATTCGTTAAAAACTACAAAAATCAATGCAAAAATAACTTCTAACAAAAAGGTCAATAAAATAATAGATAGGGTAATCCTCCGCAAGTCTTTAAATTTTTTCAGTCCTTTTTGATTACCCACACGTACCATAGCAGCGACACTTAAGCCCATTGCCACCATAAACGTCATAGAAGCCAGATTAAGTGCAATTTGATTAGCTGCTTGAGGATTTTTTCCCAAAATACCGGAAAGCCAGATTGCCGAAGTAAAAATTCCGACCTCAAAAAACATCTGCAATGCTGACGGGAATCCTAATGATAAAATTCTATTTAACATCTTACTTTCCAATACAAAAAAACTGATATTGGTCACATATTCCTTTGATTTCTTCTTGTTCCCAAGTAATACCCACAAAAAAAGAACCATAACCACCCTTGATACCAGAGTACCAATTGCAGCGCCAATTATACCCATCTGCGGAAAACCAAATTTTCCAAAAATCAATATATAATTAATAATTATATTGACAATATTAGCTATCAAAGTGGCATACATGGGAAATTTTGTCATTGACAACCCATCAGAAAATTGTTTTAATGCCTGAAAAATAACCAATGGAATCAATGAAATTGCTACCAGATTAAGATATGGCATTGCTAACTCTACTACTTCTATTGGCTGTTTCATCATATACATCAATGGTTTTGCGGCTAATACGAGTAGAAACAACGTAATTCCTAATGTGGTGCATAAAAATAATCCATGTTTATATGCAGACTTACCCCGACTAAAACTATTCTCTGCATCTGCTTCTGCAACTAATGGCGTAATTGCTGTAGAAAAACCTATGCCCAGAGACATCGCGATAAACATAAAACTATTACCTAAAGAAACAGCAGCCAATTCTGCAGTACCCAACTGCCCCACCATAATATTATCAACTAACCCAACAAAAGTATGCCCTAACATGCCTAACATAACAGGTGCCGCCAGCCTGAGATTATATCCAAATTCTTTTGTATATTGATGTAACACCTTTTTAATTTTGGATTGTCAAAGATAGTCATCCCATCTCGTGTTGTCCTCGAAATACAATAACTTTTATTGAAAACAATTTGTGATAGATAAAATGATACTATAGTAAGAATCGTCTATTAATAAAAAAAGCATTTCCTTCAATGTGAATCAAAGGAAATGCTTTATTAAGCTATTGTTGAGTTTGCTTAATCTATAGTATGGATATTTTTAAAGTTTTATCAGTTTTTCTGTTTTAAGTTCTTTATTTACTTTACCAACTTCCAAAATAGTTAATAAATAATATCCAGAAGCTAAATCCGAAAGATTCAAGGATTTCTCTCCTTCTTTTAGTAATATCTCTTTTTGAAGTGCTCCCATCATATTATACACCTTAATTCTATCACCCGCTTCTACACCAGAAAAATTGACAACATCAACAACCGGATTTGGAAACATTTTAAAATCTTTAGAAATCGTAGTACTCTTATTAGTAGTATAGGTAATTACTAATTCAGGTTTTGCACTCACCGTATTTTCTTTAGAAGCAAAAGCAAAATCATTTCCAGAAGTTGCATTTAGAATTAATGTTAACGCATCTCCAGATATCGTTTCTGTTTGTAATGGGACGTTTATTGTATTACCAATTGCAAAAGTAGTATTGATAGTAGCCAGCACATCCGAGGCAGCAGGCTTATTGGCTGTAGAAATTGTGGTTTCTGCCCAATTATTACTATCACCTTGATGTATCGTTACATTTCCATTACCCGGATCAGAGTATACAGTAAATTTAAGATCTGCATTCGTAATCGTACCAGCAATAGAAGACAAATCAAACATAAGATATCCTGTTCTATTATTCAATTCTACTCTAATCATATCAGAGTTATATCTGGTAGCCCCTTGTAAATAGGCATCCTGTATTGGCGACAATGTAACCGTTTGTTCCTCTATGATAGTTTCTTTTGTTACAGCTACTTTATCTATATTAAATAAATACCCCGTAGTTCCTTCGTAAGAGAATCTAAGTGTCTTTTCTCCTGGTGTAAGTGAAATCGTTGTAGTGTATGCTTCATAACTATGCCATTGACCGGTTACAGGAATGTCTAAAGAACCTACGACGGCTCCTTCTTCAAGAATTTCTATCACTCCTCCTGTTCCTGCACTTGATGCATATACCTCCACAGTATATTCTCCACCGGTATCCACATCTACGAGATACTCTGTATAATCTCCGTTCTTTATAAAACCAAGATTACTACCCGAAGATCCAGGAGTAGCCTCTATCTTAACGGTACCCGATTTATTTTCAAAATCTTCAGCCTCAAAAGAACCTGGAATATCGATAATGTTTCCTGGAGGAGGTGTACTATCTTCTATTATTTGTATTGTTATTACACTAGAAGTGGCTGTAGCTCCTTCATCATCAGTTGCAATAGCAGTTACACTGTATGTTCCCTTTTCATAACCCGACATAGTCGCTGTGTAAGGAATTACCCTTTCCGTTTTTAACAATACCCCATCAACAAAAAACTGAACTTGCTCAATGGTACCATCACTATCAGATGCATTTGCATTAAATGCGATATCAGTTCCTACTGTAAAAGATGAATTATTAACAGGAGTATCTATTTCAACTGTAGGAGCATTATTTTCTCCATTACCACAATCGTCTGCAAACGTTTCTGTATTGTCTAAGGATTCTGCTCCACTTTCATTCACTGAAGTTTTTCGGAACATGATTCTATCTAATTTAAACAATTGCGAACGACCTGATACTGTAAGTGTATAAGTTTCTCCTGCTTTAAAATCATAAATTGCACTTCTCTTATTAGTTTCTCCTCCTAAATCAAGTCGGCTTCCATCGGCCCAAACAAAACTCTTATCATTTCCTCCAAAGAATTTGGTATCACTCTTAAGTGCGGCTAAGGGTGCCTGATCATTATGGCTATTTCCTGCATTTGGTCCTTCATTATAATCACCATCTACTCTAACGTAACAGTCATTGGCGATATCTGTTCTTACTTCTCCATTTATTGTTAACGTTTCTCTAGCACATCTAAGGTGAAGCTCATAAAGTCCTGGCTCATTTATTTTAAATTGGTACTCAATTGGTGAGTTAGGATTTCCATTGATAGGCGTGTTCCCTGTGAATTCCAAATACCCATCACCTGTATAAGCATTATTCAATGATGTTGTTTTTATACTCCATTCACCTAAGTCTGCCGTTCTATTTTCTGCTTCAATAATTACCAGACCTCCAGATTCCTCATATACATCACAAGTTACTGGCGGTTCAACACCAGTATTGATAATTAATGCTACCCAGTCATTACTAGAATTCGGAGCAGAAAGCGTATTTCCTAAAATTGAGGAACTTCCCAAATCTCCAGATCCTGGATTGAACCATTGCACAGTGTAGTTGCTATTCCCAGTAGGCAGACTTAAGCTTGTTGACCCTCCATTAGGAAGGTATACTGCATAAGCTTTTCCTTCATTAGCTAAAACAAAATCATCAGAATCACCAGTTAATCCATCATTACTCTCAGCACCAATTAAATAATCATTAAAATACTCTGTAAAGAATTTTAATGCATATCCTACTTCTTCATAAGCTACTCCTCTTAACCTATGGTCTTGATTATTTAAATCTCCATCGGTATTTGTATATCCATAATAGTACTCTACTCCTGCACCTCCAGCCATTAAAGTTCCATAAAGTACTTTCTGACGAATATCTTGATCATCAATACGGATCCCCAGATTTGCTGGTCCTTGCTCGTCATTAGCTACTACCCATTTTTTGCCTGCATTTTTTGATTTTTCAATCCATTCTATCACGTCATTGTGAACATCATCTACATTAGATTGTAATGAAGCTCCTGTTAACTCAGAATTGTTTCCTAACAAGGGTGTGTATCTTTGATTTTTCTGATTTGGATAGGTATGAATTACTATATTATGTCCATAAGCATCAATTGACTTAATATATTCTGTGATATCAATCGTTACATCATCATCTAGAGTAGTTTCTTCTGTTAAATTCCAGTTTAAAGCTAAGTGATGTCCAAAACGTGCAATCAACTCGCGATAATACAACTTGCGTTCACGACCGTTTTCATTAGAATCCATAAAGTTATCATTCTCTGTCTCCATAGTCTTAAAATGCAGGTACATTCCTTTTTTATCAGCATATTCAAAGATCTTTTCCCACTGTGCCATTTTAGATACATCAAAACGATCTTTATGCACTCCCTGATTCCATTGCTCAGCATCACTATAACCATTATAAACACTTTCACTCACCTTTAATAAATGTGGAAATATATTTTCATCATCTCCTCCTAAACTAAAAGTCAAAAAAGACATGGCATTTGCTCCTTCAGAAGACAAATAGTTAACCACTCCTAATAATTCTGAACCTTTTCCAGAATCCCAAGTATAATCCGAAGCATCACCTGCATTGTAATCTTGCTGGTGTGCAGCCCATGCTTTTCTTCTACTACCTCTATTAGGTGTATTGTCAAAATCCTCGTATGCAAATGTATTTTCTGGAGAATCTGCTCCGGCTTTTACAAACCATTTTCCATTAGGGTTTATAGAGTTAGTACCTGAATATCTAAGATAATGTTCTCCTACATATTGTAATCTTCCTTTATCTTTTGATCTGTGATCTCTTCCAGATTTATCAGATTCTGCTATAGAAAAAGAACCTGTATCTCCATTCATAAATCCTCCATTAGATCCCCCACCATTGATAGCTACATCCGTTCCTGATGTAAAGGCAGCTGTCCAATTCCATGTACCTGTTTCTCCGGGTGCAAAATGAACTCTCCATACATTACCAGTATCACAACTACTATTCTCAGCATCCGCACACGCTGCATAAAAGCCTGGCACCACATATGAGGCACCACTAGCGTCATGAGTGAAAGTTACATCTAATCTGTAATTCGAAAAAGGATTTGTACCTGCGTTCTCAGAAGTGTTAGGACCAGCAAAATCTAAGGTTATTTTGTGCCATCTTTTTAATTCCCCATCGGGAGTCTGGGCGTGCAATAGCATTCCCGCTAATAAAAGAGTGAATACTTGTATGAGCTTGTATAATTTCATAATAAAAACATTAAATGAGGTTTGTAGTTTATTTTAAGAGTTCTTTCACTTAATATTCAATTAAAAGACAAGTGAGTTGTAATAAAACTTGAGGATACCTAATTAATTGAGTTTGTAAAAGCGCTGAAATGTAGTCGTTTGTATAGATATTTTTCTCCGATAGTTATTAAATGGACTGAAATTTTGAGAATTCGTAATAAGAAGTAAAGTATTCGATATGAGAAGAAATAATAACGAGAAAATTTGTTTTACTTTTTTCATATAAGGTGTAAACAAAACTAAAGTGATTATAATAATATTCTATGAATTCTCTTATATAGGAAATTTTGAAGATTGATTCAAAAGATGCTTACATTTGATCCCCCAATTAAAAAAGAATTCAAATTACAATTAAGAAATTAAATGAAAGAAAAAGAAAAGTTCATGAAAGAGGCGGTTAATGCAGCCTTAAAGGGAATGAACACGAATGAAGGTGGTCCTTTTGGTTGTGTTATTGTGAAAGATGGTAAAATCATAGGGCGAGGAAATAATAAGGTTACTTCTACTAATGATCCTACCGCACATGCAGAGGTCACGGCTATTAGAGATGCTTGTAAAAAGCTAGGCTCTTTTCAGTTAGAAGGTTGTGAAATTTATACCTCCTGTGAACCTTGCCCTATGTGCCTAGGAGCCATTTATTGGGCACGACCTGATAAAGTGTTTTATGGAAGTACACAACAAGATGCTGCTAATATCGGTTTTGATGATGAGTTTATTTATAAAGAAATTCCCTTACCTTATTCAGAAAGAAGTATTCCTTTTGAACAATTAGGTCATAAAATTGCACTAGAACCTTTTATTGCCTGGACAAAGAAAGAGGATAAAAAGGAATATTAGTGCTTTAAGGGATATTAATTTAAACCAAGAAGGTATGAATTATCCAAAATATAAATCTGTAAAAAGAACTTACATTTTTATTTTAATCCAAAATAGTAAGACCAAAAATCAGTGTTAGAATGTATAATCTTTATCTTCCTTTTTATTTAAAAAAATAAAAATTTGGTCTTATTCGAAATATAAATGAACTACATATACTAAGAAACTAGTTAGTTTTATTTGGGGAAAATCTATTAATTAAAACTTCACCAATTAGTTTTTAGTTATTGAAATATCTAATGATTCCTATTTTAACTTCAATACAATTATTATTGCTCAGATCCGTTCCTGGAGTAGGTCCTATTGTGGCTTGTGGTATTATCAGTGAGTTGGGAGATCTTAGAAGATTCAAAAACTTTAAGCAGTTAGCCAGTTATGTAGGTTTGATTCCATCAGTACATCAGAGTGGGGGTCATCTAAGGACTGCTGGACTTACACCTAGAGCCAATCGAATTATGCGGAGTTACCTGGTAGAAGCTACTTGGGTTGCTTTACGCTTTGATCCAGTAATGCAGGAATATTACCGATCACATCAAGGGAAGGATGTGAAACGTATCTTAGTCAAAGTGGCCAGAAAATTATTAAGTCGGATTCATGCGATTATAAGAACAGAAACACCCTATCAAATAGGTGTGATAAAGTAAAAAATAACATAAGCCTAAAAACTCGAAAATACTTTTGGCACAGAATAGGACAACTAAGCACTATAGGTGAAGCTTTTATTGGTTATCACATTTTATAGCAAGTTGCCCTGTTAGCCAATCATAATCATAGAGATGCTGGTGGATCCGCAAGCGGATACCACATATAGGATGCGGAGTTACTTATAGGGCTGAGTATTGAAATATTGACAACGCTTTAATGGCGTTGCCAACATTCCAACACTCTAAAATCATCATCATAATGAAATAAATAAAATAAAAAAATATCGTAAATTTAACCTAGGACTAGGGAAAGGGCTTTACATAGGAG
This sequence comes from Aquimarina addita, assembly GCF_039539305.1. Taxonomy (NCBI): domain Bacteria; kingdom Pseudomonadati; phylum Bacteroidota; class Flavobacteriia; order Flavobacteriales; family Flavobacteriaceae; genus Aquimarina; species Aquimarina addita. The sequence goes on from NZ_BAABCW010000013.1 coordinate 125,952, forward strand.
CCATTGTTGGCATTAGTTGTTCATTCATATTTACTTCCAACATCATCCAGTTTTTTTATCATTTCAGCATTTAGATTTTCAAGAAAAACTTTGTTTTTAAAAAAGTCATTTTGACCTGAATATTCTTCAATTCTATTTGTACTATTTCTACTTAGCTTTGTTCTCTTGACAATATATTCACCTGTAAGTAAATTATATGATTTTTCAACACGTTCTGTTGGCAAAGATTTATATTCTGTGTCATAACCAATAACTTGTATTTTTTTTCTCTTTGAGTTATATCTGATTTTAATAAATCTACCTAAAGTCGCAGTTCCATCTTCATAGTAAGCAAATTGTATTGTATTATTTACAGTTGATAATTCAATAGGGTAAATGGAAAAGTCAGTGTTATTTATATTTATTTCATATTGTTTTTTCAAACTTGTTAGGTAAATTAAAAACTTGTAGCTAGAAAATTCTTTTTCATTCTCAACTAACAGCGCAACATCACTTATTAAATCATCATCAAAATGGATTTCTATTTTTTCAATTTTTTTTCCATTTGCAGGGCTTTCAGTTAATTTTTTATAATCTTTCGGAATTGTAATTTGAGAATATGAAACTATATAAAAAATCAGTAATAGAAATGAGAAATATATTTTCATTAGGTTGTGGTTTCAGAATTACTGTTAACGCTAAATATATGAATTGAAGCAAGGCAAGCAAGCCTAAACCAATCGATTTATCTGCGCATTTTTATTTCTTGTTTAATTTATAAAAATCTAGCGCCACTGCAAAAAGGAAGTGACCTTTCGATCCAGCATTAAACTTTGCTCTGATTTCATATATGATGTCACCAGTTTTTTAGTTTTCACCAATTAATTTGTTGAATTGTTCTTTTCCAGTATCTTCCTCCATTTGTATAATAGTCAATTGATCATTATCCGGTTTCATTAGTAGAATATCAAACTTCGTAGTGTCCAAATTTTTACCTTCATAGAATTTATAAAGGATACCTGCAAACACAAAATTATATTCAACCATTCCATCCATTTCGATCCTCATAGGATTAATTATTAGGTCATTACTTACCAAATCCAACTTGTTTAACGAAAAAAGTACAAACGGGAAGTCTTTATAATTTCCTGGATCATCATTAAAAAGCATTTTCCTTAAGTTTTCTAAGTTGGCATTAGATAATTTTACCTCGTTAAAAAAGCTATTTTTTGATATACTTGCTCTAAATAAAATAGACAGGAGAAATAACCTATACTTTTTGAAATCAATGTTAGAGCAAATGTTAAAGTTAATATTGCCCTCTTTTAGGTTTTTGCAGTCTGATAAATTATTTAAATTAAGCGTTTTATTATAAAAGGATTCTGAAGCGTATTTCTCATATTGACCAATAACTACATTATCACAATTTGCGCAAAGAATGTTCTTATCATTAATACCCGTTTGTCTAAGTTTTGGTTTTTTTCCTTTTAGTAAGTCTTGCTTGGAAATTGATCTTAATCTGTGTTTTTCATCAAACATTCCACTATTTCTATATAAAAAGTCAGGAATTATATGAGATTTTTTTATTAGCTCTTTCTCCAATTTACATAGTTTGCAAACTCCTTTCATAAAGTTTTTTAAGAATTACTAGTAACGTTTAATTTAAAATGCGTTTTAATGCATTTTACATAGTGTTATGTTCATTTTTAAATTCTCCACTATATATTCTCTTTTGAAAATTTTTGTACATCAAATAACCTATTGCGATTTTTATAATCTCTGGGATAAAACTTAAAAAACTGTTTTTAAAATAAATATTCTCTTTAGCTTTTGATGTATACTGAAAATATCTTACAGCTGTTTGCATCAAGTCAATTGTTCCGTCAATAATTAAGTAAATCCCCAAGCAATAAATAAAACTCCAAATTAATAAAATAGGCAAGTTATATTGAGTTTCCTCATATCCATTAGGGATATAAAATTTATTTAAAATACTGGGTTTAAATAACAAAATCAGTCCAATAACCATTTTCAAAAAAAGACCAATAAAGCTCAATACAAATTTTAAAGACGAAGGTTCTTTAGTATACAAATAAACAGCATCTCCAAAACTATTTTGATCTAGATGTTTTAATAACGACAAGATAAGACCATTCGCATCTTTCAATGCATTTAGTATTAAAACTATTCCAATTATCAGTATTCCAATTTTTAAAACATTTCTCATAATTTATAATATGTTAATTCTGACTAACGTAAAAATACATCACTGATTTACAGTTATTTGCAAATCATCATTAGATAATCCAAATTTATCAATTTGTTTTCTAATTCTTTTGACCAGACCTAGTTTTCTTTTTTGGTCGA